>NZ_JAKVUA010000019.1:0-72696 GCF_033978845.1 Tenacibaculum sp. 1B UA | reverse complement strand
AGGTTGGTAGCCGTTAAAGTAGTAGTGGTATTGGCGATATCGGTATCGGTGGTAAAGTTATCGGTAGAACTCTCCCAGCGGATGATATTTCCTGTCTCTCCACTTAATGTCAGTGTGGTTGAGTTGGTTCCCGTACACACATTGGTGCTTCCCGCAATGCTTCCGCCTACCGAAGTAGGATCTACGGTAATGGTTGCCGTAGCCGAAGTAGCTTCCGCACAGGCCCCACTTTGTACGACCGCACGATATTGTGTGGTAGTTGTTAGGTTGGTAGCCGTTAAAGTAGTAGTGGTATTGGCGATATCGGTATCGGTGGTAAAGTTATCGGTAGAACTCTCCCAGCGGATGATATTTCCTGTCTCTCCACTTAATGTCAGTGTGGTTGAGTTGGTTCCCGTACACACATTGGTACTTCCTGCGATGCTTCCCCCAACCGAAGTAGGTATAATTGTAAGAGATACTTCATCCGAAGTTAAAGTCTGACAGGTATTAAGTGTACTGGTTACTACTAATCTATATTTATTAGTAGAAGCTGTTACTGGCGGGTTGGTTAAGGTTAATGCAGGAGTAGTTGTGTTACTATATATTCCTCCATTAGAAATATTATTCCAAGCTCCAACACCTGAAATTTGTTCTTGCCATTGATATACTAATCCTGTTGTAGTACTTGTACTACCACTATAATCAGGTGTGGTGGATGGCGCACTTCCTGTGTAACTAGTTGTACTTAAAGAGCTTGCTGTAGCTGTAAAAGTAACATTACTTCCTGAACATATAGTACTACTACTTGGTTGTGTGTCTATTTGTATTTGGGTAGCAATTATTTCATTACCTGTGGTTTCTTGTCCTTGATCACTTCCTATATCTGCTGCTCCAGAAGCATTAACAAGGTTAGGAACCCCATTACTATCTATGCCTCCTTGCCCCGCTATATCTATTCTTCCATTCCCGTCTAATTGACCCGAAGTAGCATTTTCACTTGCTTCTATTGCATCAAAACATCCATCATTATCACTATCTAAGTCTAAATGATTTGGTATTCCATCATTATCAGAATCTAAAAAACCACCACAAATTAAAGCTAAGTTAATAGGAGATTTTGTGTTTCCAGATTTTAGATCAAGTTTTAAAGATGTTGTGGTTGTTTTAACTTCCCAAGCTTCAGATGCTGAAATAGCACCTAAAGCATCAAAGTTCAAAACGCCACCAGAGTTAGAGTTAATAGTTAAATCACTATCTGGATCAGCTACTGTAAATTCTCCAGTTGAAGTTAATTCCCAAGTATCTCCTGAATCAAAATTTCCAGTTATACCAACTTCATGTTTTAAGGAAACTGTTACTGGGGATGAAAAAGTAAAAGTTGCTGTTCCTCCTTGAGTAATTAAGATATCTCCATTAGCATTACCTTGGTCTACTGTACCAGTTGTAGTAATTATTACATCTATTATTTTTTCTGTATCTTGATCATAATAAGTACCAGAGGTTAAGGTAGTTCCAATTCCTGTTAAATCTAATGGAGTTCCTGCACAAGCTAATGATTCTTCTGTGTCTAATATTCCATCATTATCATCATCTAAATCTAGCCTATCGGCTATTCCATCACCATCAGGGTCTGTTCCTGATCCATTAATAGTAATTACTAAATTGGCTGTATCAGAAGACACTCCATCAGAAATTTCATAAAAAAATGTATCTGTTAATGTTTGACCTACGAGTAAACCTGCTACTGCGGGGTTTGAAGTGTCAACAATATATTCATAGTCTCCATCTGAATTCATAACAATTGTACCGTAGGTTCCAGGATATGAAGTGTTAAGGTTAGCAGCATTGAGATTAGCTAATGATGTACCAAGTCTAATAGTAGTAACAGAACCAGAGCCTTGCCAGTAAATATCTGAAACACCAGCAATTTGCCCAAGAGGGTCAGAATCTGTAACATTAGGTCCATAATTATAACTTAATCTTAACTGATTAATTGGTTGTTCAAAAAATACATTAATATTTCCTGTAGCGTCACTAGGTATTGCACTACCTATCCCATAAAAAGTATTTCCTCCTGCATCGATTATTCCTCCAGTAGTGACATATTTGTATGAGGCATTTACTCCATTTAATGTTCCTTCAATTTTCATTTGATCTTGCCATGAACTTCCTTGTGAAAAATCAATATCTGTTAATAAAAATCCTAAATTGAATACTGGTTGATCAAAGTCTATGACTAAAACAGTGTCGTCAGTGGGATTAGTTGTACCATCTATATTATATAATAAATAACCAGTATGGCCTCCGTTGGTAGTATAGTCTACCGATTGATTAAAAGATGTACCAAATCCACCAGGGTCTAAGGTTGTAAATGAGAGACCTACACCATCTACAGTTTTAGATTTTCCATCGACGGTTTCTCCACTTGTAAAATTACTTTCCCAAAACAATGTTGATAAACCTCTGTCTACAGTATCAGAACCTCCTGTACCTGGGTCTATAATTACATTTCCTGTGGCACTTGCATCAATAAAAGCAGTTAGAGAGTCGGTATTGTCAATAGCGTCAGGAGCTTCATCTACACCATTAATTGTTATGGTTAATATACCATAATCTTTTATACCAATGGCATCAGCTACAGTATAAGAAATAATATCATCTAAACTCTCTCCGTTTCTTAAACCTGTAACAGAGGCATTTGTTTCATCTACATCATAAGTATAAGTACCATTAGCTTGTATTGTAATGTCTCCATATAAAGTAGTATAAGTGTTGTTAACAGCTGAAGGATAGACATCTACTTCTGTTACCGATATGGCGGTAGAGCCAGAATCGTTCGTTAAAACATTGCCCGTGATTGTCCCAGTTGAGTTTGCTGATATACTATTAGTTTCATCAACAACTGTTGGAGGAGTAGTGTAAATTCGTATAATGGTTTGTGCTGTAGTAGAATCTCCATTTGTGTCAAAGATGGTAATATCCATTGTGCGTACTCCATCCGTATATGGACTCTGCAGATCTCCATAAAACAAGGTGGATAAAAACGTTTCAAATTCAAAATTAGAGATTGGGTTTCCAGAGGTTTCTATAATGCTAAATGTTGTGTTTGTTAGTTGAGTTATCTGTATTGTAGAGCCTCCAATGGTATAAGTAAATGGTCCAGAAACAGGTATTTGTAACCATAATAAGTCAAAACCACCACCGTTATTAATAGCTAGCAATTCACCAAAAGGAAAATCAACAACGCCTGAAAAATTTATGGTTGCACTTAAAACCCCTGCATCTGTTGTGACTTGTGGATTTACTGTTACAGGGAATACATTAGAAGTTGTTGGTTGTAGCTGAAAATCATAGTTGTTTCCAGAGGTTATGTTATTTAGGTCTAAAGTAGGAGCGGCCATCATCATGTTAAAAGAAGAAGAGGAAAATCTTTGCCTTGTTCTACTTTTATTGACTTTAGGTGTTTTTCCTGTCAACAAAGAACTAGTTATGGAGCTAAGAGGGTTATTGGAAGAACTTAGTTTCGTATCTTGTATTGGTTTGTAAGACAAAACTTTTTTTAGGTTGCCTTTTTTTAGGTTTTCTTTTACAAATACTTGACCATTAATAGTTAAAGTAAATGTTAATAAAATTACATATAGTATGCTTTTATATATATTATAGTGAGGGAGCTTATTTTTCATATAAAGCTAATTTTTATTTAAAATAGAGTATGATACAAATAAAGAGTATGGTAAACCATATTAACCATAATTGATGGTGTGAATTATGTGTAAATTGGCTACAAAAACTATATAAAAATATATTAGAGTGTTTTTATAGTTAGTTAATTGTGGTTCGTAATTACGTGAAATTTGTATGGATATATTTTAGAGTAAATCCCATAAACTGTTTTGAAAGGATTGAAAAAACTCATTAAATATATTTTGTGTTTTTTTGAGAGTTTAGTAACTACCTCTTTTTTAAAAGTAGAGGTTTGAGTTTTACATAGAAGAATGCTAAAACCTAACGTAAACCTTACGTTAAACTTTTGAGAATAAAAGTGTTTCATGCTGGGAGACTTGGGTTTAGTTTATACTTATAATACTGTTATTTTATCTATAATTTTATTTAATGAGACAATTTAAGGGGGTAATTGCTAAAAAAAATATTTTTAAAAATATAGTATAAATATATGAAAAATATTTTAACATTTTTTTATGTTTTTTTTAATTTTTTCTTATATGAGATTTGTTTATTTATAAAAAAAAGGATAGGGTATGAGGATAAAATGTTAATTATTCTTATACAAGGGTGAAACATGTTGTTTTATGAGTATAATAAAGATTTTCTAAGCGTTTATTATTTATAACCCTATTCATGGCAGTTGGTAGTATTTCGTTTACTGAAGTCTATGGTCTAGTAAAAGGCGGACTAATATTTACTTTTGAGGGATGATTTTACTATTATCACTGTAGAGATTATGTGAACATATAACCTTATAGATAAAGAATGAAACGTAAGCTAAAGATGTTTTAAATAATCATGAAAAAGTAAGGAAGTTTATTACATATGGTGTTAAAAATATATGTGCTTAATTGTTAATGTTAAACTTTTTTTAATCTTTTGTGTTTTAGCTAATAAAGGCATTACATTTACAGATTGAAGATAATGCAACTAAATAAAAACAATGAGAAAATTATTTTTAATCCTATTACTAGCTATTGGTAGTGTTACATTTGCTCAAGTTCATGAGCCAGTAAAATGGAGTACTTCAGTAAAAAAAATATCAGATAAAGAGGCAGAGTTAGTAGCAACAGCAACAATTCAAAAAGATTGGCATTTATATTCGCAAAATATTCCAAAAGGCGGGCCAATTCCAACGCTGTTCACTTTTGAAGGAGATACTCGATATCTAAAAAAAGGAAATACTAAAGAGGAAGAAGGACACGTTGTGGATGATCCAATTTTTGAAATGAAAATTAAATATTTTGACACTAAAGCAACCTTTACTCAAAAAATTCGTTTAAAAACTACAGAAAAACTTACTGTTAAAGGGACGGTAGAATATATGGTATGTACAGGAATGAACTGTTTACCACCAAAAGAAGTAGAGTTGACTTTCAATGTAAATTAATCTCCTTACCTCAACATGATGAAAAAAATATTAGCATTTTTGCTTTGTTTTACCATTGGATTTTCGGCAATGAGCCAAATTCATAATCCAATAGAGTGGAAAACGAGTGTAGAGAAAGTTTCAAAAACAACATATAATTTAGTAAGTACAGCAACGATTCAGGGAGATTGGCATTTGTATGCTCAAGAAGTCCCGAGTGGTGGCCCAATTCCAACAACTTTTACGTATGATGATGAAGGAGGGAAAATTAAAATTGTAGGAAACACTTTAGAACCAGAAGGGAAAATTAAATTTACAACACTTTTTGGTGAAGAAGGAATGAATATTAAATCCTTTGCTAACAAAGCGGTTTTTAAGCAAAAAATAGAATTGGTTGATGCTAGCATAACTCAACTAAATACTTTTGTAGAGTTTATTGCTTGTACAGACGAAATGTGTTTACCTCCAAAAGAAGTAGACTTAGTATTTGATTTATCTAAAGCCATAGCTGTTAAAAATTCTACAGATGAAACAAAAGACACAAAGATAACAACAGAAGTAGCAACTTCAAAAGATTCTAAAAAAGAAGAAAAGAAAGGCCTTTTAGGAATTTTCTTTATAGCTTTTTTATCAGGGTTTGCAGCGCTATTAACTCCGTGTGTGTTTCCTATGATACCGATGACGGTAAGTTTTTTCACCAAACAAAGTAAAAGTAAATCACAAGGAATAAGAAATGCGGTTATCTATGGATTGTGTATTGTTGTCATCTATGTGTTGTTAGGGTCAGTAGTAACTGCAGCCTTTGGAGCAGATGCTCTAAATGCACTATCAACGAATGTATGGTTTAATATAATCTTCTTTTTAATCTTGGTGATTTTCGCAGTATCTTTTTTAGGTGCTTTTGAAATTACGTTACCTAGTTCATGGGCAACTAAGGTAGATTCTCAAGCAGATAAAGGAGGTTTAGTGGGAATCTTTTTCATGGCTTTGGCTTTAGCAATTGTTTCTTTTTCATGTACAGGGCCTATTGTAGGAACTTTGTTAGTGGAAGCAGCTTCAAAAGGAGGAGTAGCTCCTATTGTAGGAATGTTAGGGTTCTCTTCGGCTATTGCTTTACCATTTGCGTTATTTGCAGCCTTCCCAGGGTGGTTAAATTCTTTACCAAAATCAGGAGGGTGGTTAAACACCGTAAAAGTGGTACTAGGGTTTTTAGAACTAGCATTGGCATTTAAATTTTTATCAAATGCAGATTTAGTATTGCAATTACACTTGTTAGAAAGAGAAGTGTTTATTGCTATTTGGATTGCTATTTTTGGAGCGTTAGCATTTTATTTATTCGGAAAAATACAATTACCACACGATAGCCCAATCAGTCATATATCTGTAGGAAGATTAAGTTTAGGGTTAATAGTGTTATCATTTACTATATATATGGTTCCAGGATTATGGGGTGCACCATTAAACTTAATAAGTGCTTTTCCACCGCCACAACATTATAGTGAATCACCTTACGGAGTTGGGTTTACAAAACAAGCAGTTGTAAGTTCGGGAAGTCAAGAAAATGGGCATGAGAATTTACCAGAGGGAGCACATTTAATGCCTCCTCATGATATTATGTCGTTTCATGATTATGATAAAGGATTGGCCTATGCTAAAAAAGTAGGAAAACCAGTAATGTTAGATTTTACAGGTCATGCTTGTGTAAACTGTAGAAAAATGGAACAAAATGTTTGGGTAAAACCAAAAGTTTTAGACGTGTTAAAAAACAAAGTGATCTTAATTTCTTTATATGTGGATGATAAACGACCATTAGAAGAAGATGAAGTGGTTGAATCTAAGTTAAACCCAGGTAAGAAATTAAAGTATATTGGTCAAAAATGGAGTGAAATGCAAACAATAAAGTACAAAGCAAACTCACAACCATTTTATGTGTTAATGAACCATGATGAATCAAATATAATTGATCCGATAGCTTATACGCCTGATGTAGATGAATACTTTAATTGGCTTGAGAATGGGGTTGTTAATTTTAAAAAATAATTAAAAATTACCGTATAAATAAAAAGGCACTTTAGATTAATCTAAAGTGCCTTTTTGTTGAAGTAAGTTTTTATTTAAATTATATAAACTACTGTAAAAGGTTCTTTTACAGTAGGTGTTTTGAATCTATCTATAAAATTCGTACCTTTGTATGATATGGTAGATACTACACACGAGAAAAAAAATCAACGAGTTTTTACATTCAACTACCTTGTGTTCCGTAATCAATCGGACAAATTTATCCCACCAGGGTTCTAAATTAAATTTATAATAGCTTCTCTTTTTTTATGAGAAGACTCTCTAATATATAAAACACTTTGTAGAGCTATTTACCAATTAAAATAGATTTATAAAATGTTTTTTTTGACCTTACGAATATCGATTTTAGATAATCGTACACTTTTCGAAAAAGTATTCTGCATTAAAAAACAAACACCAAATAAAATAGGTTTTGTACTTACTGCTATTTAAGTTTCAATAGAAAATAACTAAAGAAGCTTATAATTATTACATACCTATTCTTTTTTATAAAATAAAAATTATGACAATAAAAACTTACGATGCATTTAATCGTATAACCCCCTTAGAAATAGAAAGAGTAACCAACTTTTTATACAAACACCTTGAAAAATATGGAGATGAAAAAACAGCAATTCGTAAAGCAATAGACTATGCTGCTAAGGAGCGAACAGGACTAGGAGGATATGTTTTTACAATAGAAGATAAAGATGATATTGTGGGAGCAGTTATAATAAATAAGACAGGAATGGATGAATATATTCCAGAAAATATTTTAGTGTATATAGCAACTCACAATGAGTATAGAGGAAAAGGCATTGGAAGGAAAATAATGACACACGCTATTGAAAATTGTAAAGGAGATATTGCTCTACATGTTGAAAAAGATAATCCAGCTAAGTTTTTGTACGAAAAGCTAGGGTTTACTACTCCGTATTTAGAAATGAGACTAAAGAGATAATATGAGACAGTTAAAAATAATAAAACAAGTTACCAATAGAGAGTCAAAATCTATTGAGAAGTACTTACAAGAAATTGGTAAGATTGATTTGATTACTGCAGATGAAGAGGTTGAATTAGCTCAAAAAATCAAAGCAGGAGACCAACGAGCATTGGAAACCTTGGTAAATGCTAACTTACGTTTTGTTGTATCTGTAGCAAAGCAATATCAAAATCAAGGGTTACGGCTTTCTGATTTAATTAATGAAGGGAATATAGGTTTGGTAAAAGCAGCAAAACGTTTTGATGAAACACGTGGATTTAAGTTTATATCGTATGCAGTTTGGTGGATACGTCAGTCTATTTTACAAGCTTTGGCAGAGCAGTCTCGTGTAGTTCGTTTGCCATTGAATAAAATAGGAAGTATTAGTAAAATTAACAAGGCAGTTTCTAAGTTAGAGCAAAGCAATGAACGCATGCCTACACCAGAAGAAATTGCAAAAGTTTTAGATATGACAGTTTCTGATGTAAAACAGTCTATGAAAAACTCAGGAAGGCATGTTTCTATGGACGCACCTTTAAAAGAAGGAGAAACATCAAATTTATATGATGTTATGAGAGCTTCAGAAGCTCCTAGGCCAGACAAAGACTTAATACAAGAGTCATTACGATTAGAAATTAGCAGAAGTTTAGAAACGCTTTCTCCAAGAGAATCAGATATTATAAAATTATTTTATGGTCTAGGAAACTACCGACCTATGAGCCTTACTGAAATAGGAGAAACATTTGATTTAACAAGAGAGCGAGTGCGTCAAATTAAAGAAAAAGGAATTAGAAGATTGAAACAAAAATCAAGAACTAAAGTATTACAAACTTATTTAGGTTAGCTTCAGTTTTATTCAATTGACTCAAAATATGAGTTAAGTAGTAATTAAAAAAAAGAATACACAAAACCATCTGTAAGCAGAAGGGAGCAATTAAAAAAGGCTCAATACAAAGAGCAATTTTTAGTAGAGAAGGAAAAATAAGATATGGACATACACATTATTGATCTATTAATTTTTATAGTATATTTAGTTTTTATGCTTGGAGTAGGAGTATATTTCATGAATAAAAACAAATCAAAAGACGATTACTATGTAGGAGGAAGGAACATGTCAGCAGGTCATATAGGATTATCTGTTGTTGCGACTGATGTAGGAGGAGGGTTTTCTATAGGGTTAGGAGGCCTGGGTTTTTTAATGGGACTCTCTGGTAGTTGGATGCTTTTTACAGGATTATTAGGTGCTTGGATTAGCGCCGTTTTTTTAATTCCAAAAGTATACCCTATAGCTAAAAAACATCATTTTTTAACGTTTCCAGAATCTTTAGCCTTTCACTACAATGCTAAAGTAGCATTAATGGCGGGAATTATTTCGTTAATAGGTTACATTGGTTTTACCAGTTCACAAATTTTGGCAGGAGCAAAATTAGCATCAGCTACATTTCCATCAATATCCATAACAAAAGCAGTTTTAATTATGGGAGTAATAGCTGTTGTATATACAGTTATTGGAGGAATAAAAGCAGTGATTTACACAGATACTATTCAGTGGATAATTCTTATGGTAGGTTTGATAGGTATTGGAATTCCTATTGGTTATATGGAAATAGGAGGATGGAACGGGATTCAAGAAATATTACCTGATAGTTTTTTATCATTAACAAATGTTACGTTTATTGATATGTTTAACTGGATAATAACCATAGTACCCATTTGGTTTGTTGGAATGACTTTATATCAACGAATTTATGCCTGTAAAGATGAAAAAACAGCAAAAAAAGCTTGGAGAATAGCAGGATTGTTTGAATATCCAATAATGGCATTTATGGGGGTTGCCTTAGGGTTATTTTCAAGAGTAGCCTACGAACAAGGAATGTTTGCAAGTATAGGATATGCACCAGGAGTAGAATTGGATGCAGAACTAGGTCTTCCGTTATTATTAAGAAGTATTTTACCAGTAGGATTAATGGGGTTAATGATGTCGGCTTATTTTTCGGCAATTATGTCTACAGCTGATAGTTGTTTAATGGCAGCTTCAGGAAACTTAACTACAGATATTTTTGGATATTTTAAGAAAAGTATCAGTATAAAAAATTCACAATTAATAACCTTTTTAATAGGAGGTTTAGCGATTGTATTGGCAACAAAAATGCAAAATGTATTAGAGCTGATGTTGTATTCATATGCTTTTATGGTATCAGGTTTGTTAGTTCCTGTTTTAGGAACTTTATTACTAAAAAGGCCATCACCACTTGCCGCTTTTTATGCTATGATTTCAGGAGGGCTTACCACTTTATTATTAATTATCTTAGAGGTAAAATTACCTTTTGGTTTAGATGCAAATTTCTTTGGAATTACATTATCAGCCATTGTGTTTTCAACAATTCAGTTAATTAACAGCCAAAAAAAATGGAAAGCCTAAAGGAAGCTTTAGAGAAGATAAGAAAAGAATTACATACCTTTCCTGAAGTTTCTGAAGAAGAATATGAAACTAAGAAAAGAATACAAACTTTTTTAGAAGAGGATACTTCTTGTGAGATACTACCAGTGGCTAATACAGGATTATTAGCAATCTTCAATGGAAAAAAAGAGGGGAAAACAGTTATGCTAAGGGCTGATATTGATGCGTTGCCTATTCAAGAAGTAAACACTTTTAAACATAAATCTGTAAATAAAGGAGTTTCGCATAAATGCGGACATGATGGGCATACAACAATTTTACTTGGAGTTGCAAAACTACTTACAGAAAAACCGTTGCACAAAGGAAAAGTACTATTGCTTTTTCAACCTTCAGAAGAAAATGGAAGAGGGGCACAGTCGGTTTTAAAAGATTTTTATTTTCAGCAATTTAATATTGATTATGCTTTCGCGCTACACAATTTACCAGGTTTTACCAAACAAGAAATCGTTGTAAAAGAAAATGAATTTACAAGTAATGTAAAAAGTGTTGTAATTAGTTTAGAAGGGAGAACAGCGCATGCAGCAGAGCCAGAAAAAGGATTTAATCCAGCTAATGCAATCGCTGAAATTCTTCATTTTGTAAAACATGAAACTAAAAATGTACCTGAAGATTCTGATTTTTTCTTGGCTACCCCCGTGCATATAATTATGGGAGAAAAAGCCTACGGAGTATCAGCAGGATATGGAGAGGTACATCTTACTTTACGAAGTTGGAGTACACGTTTAATGAAAGAAAAACAGAATAACCTCAAACAATTACTTCAAAAGATTGAAGAGAAAGAAAGGTTGAGTATTAATACTTCTTGGTTTGAAGAGTTTTATGCAAATAAAAACAACAAAGAAGCTGTTGAGTATATAAAAAAGGCAGCGGAACAACTAAATTTATCAATTAATGAAATAAATACTCCGTTTAAATGGGGAGAAGATTTCGGGTTGTTTACACAGCAATACAAAGGAGCTATGTTTGGTCTGGGAGCAGGAAAGAATACCCCAGCGCTGCATAATCCAGATTATGATTTTCCTGATGAAATAACAGTTACAGGAGCACAACTATTTTATAATATTTTAAAAGAAGTTCAATAATAATGACGCATACATCGTATTTAGAATTATCTGAATCAGCAATAAAAAATAATATTAACTTTATACGTGGAATAATAGGAGATAATACTGTTTTTTCATCTGTAGTAAAAGGAAATGCTTACGGTCATGGAATAAAAACCTACTGTATGTTGGCATATAAGTATGGTGTAAGACATTTTAGTGTTTCTGATGCAAATGAGGCTTTTGATGTAAAAAAAACACTACCTTTTGAAGATGTAACGATTATGATAATGGGAATGATTGAAAACAGTCAGCTACCATGGGCTATAGAAAATGAAATAGAGTTTTTTGTTTTTGAACTAGACAGACTAGAAAAAACAATTGAAGCGGCAAAAAAAGTAAAAAGAAAAGCCAAAGTTCATATAGAAATTGAAACGGGAATGAATAGAACAGGATTTGTTCCTAAGGAAGTTGTAAAAATTCTTAATTACGTTGAAAAACAAAAAGAATTTGTTGATGTAAAAGGAATTTGTTCTCATTTAGCAGGAGCAGAAAGCATTTCAAACTATAAAAGAATAACTGATCAAAAGAAAAAATTTAAAAATGTAAGAAAGAGAGTAAAAGATCTTGATTTGTTTAATCCAACATACCATTTAGCAAGTTCAGCAGCTACAATCCGCTACCCAACAACAAGGTTAGATTTGGTAAGAGTAGGTATTTTACAGTTTGGGTTTTTTCCTACAAAAGAAATATTGGTGCACTACTTAACCAAAGAAAAAATAGTAGAAAATCCGTTAAAAAGAATAATATCTTGGAAAACAGAAGTAATGGATGTTAAAACCATAAAAGCAGGTCAGTTTATTGGTTATGGTACATCGTATTTTACAAACCAAGAAACTAAGATAGCAATTATTCCTGTGGGATATTCTTCAGGGTATAGCCGCTCTTTAAGTAATAAAGGAAAAGTTTTAATAAGAGGACAAAGACATAAAATAGTAGGAACGATTAACATGAATATGATGGCGGTAGATATAACACATGCCGATATTATAGAAAAAGGTGATGAAGTTGTATTAATAGGAAGTCAAGGAGATGTTGAACTGACAGTTTCATCATTCAACGATTCAATACAAATCATTAATTATGAATTACTAACACGACTTCCTGAAAATTTACCAAGAATAATAACAAAATAATTATGGCAGAATTAATTATATATTCTGAAAGAATAAAAGATAATATAAAAAAGTTAAGTAGCTTTTTTGAAAAAAATCATATTGAATGGAGTTTGGTAACAAAAGTATTTTCAGGTGATAAAACATTCTTAAAAGCAATTCTAACACCTGATGTAACAGAAAAAATTAACTCGATAGGAGACTCTAGGTTAACAAGTTTACGAAACTTAAGAGAAGTAAATCCAGATTTACGAACGATATATATCAAACCTCCTGCAAATATCTATGCTGATGATGTAGTAGAGTATGCTGATATTTCTTTGAATAGTTCCTTATCTACTATAGAGTCACTAAATGAAGCAGCTAAGAAGAAAAATAAAATTCATAAAATCATTATTATGATTGAAATGGGTGAGCTAAGAGAAGGGGTAAAAAGAGATGATATTTTAAGTTTTTATGAAAAAGTATTTAACTTATCTAATATTGAAGTAATAGGTATAGGGTCGAATTTAGGATGTATGTATGGTGTAGAACCTACGTATGATAAGTTGTTACAGTTATCATTATATAAAGAACTTATTTCAGCAAAATTCAATAAAGATTTAAAGTATGTTTCTGGCGGAACATCAATTACGTTGCCATTGGTAGAAAATAAAGTTGTTCCAAAAGACATTAACCACTTTAGAATAGGAGAAGCAGCGTTTTTTGGGGTAAGCCCACTAGAAAATAAACGATTTAAGAATTTACATACTGAAACATTTGAGTTTTATGCTAATGTAATAGAGTTAGAAAAGAAAAAAATAGTGCCTGATGGTGTTATTAGTGAAGCAAGTATTGGTCACACTTCAGAGTACGATGAAAGTGATATACAAGAAACATCTTACAAAGCTATTTTAGATTTTGGATTATTAGATGTTGATAAAGATGATATTGAAGTAGAAGATAAAGATATTTCTTTTGTTGGAATTACTTCAGATATGATGGTGATTGATGTAGGGCTTAATAAAAATAAATCAGGAAAAACAAAATATAAAGTAGGTGATAAGGTTAAGTTTAAACTTAGTTATATGGGAGTTGCTAGACTTTTGATTTCTAAGTTTATAGATAAAGTTTACATAAAAAAGATTTAAAAGTCTGTTTTTTTATTGTTTGTTTTAAAAAAAACTCAAGAGCTATTATTTTAGTTTCTTGAGTTTTTAATTTAGTTAAAACGTTCAACATTAAAAGGAGTAATATCTAAGCCTGTTTTTTTATTAGCAATAATTTCAGACACTAATTTTCCAGTAGCAGGTCCTAAACTCCACCCCATCATAGCGTGTCCGGCAGCTATAGTTACATTTTTAATTTTTGAAACTCTACCAATGTATGGTAACCCATCAGGAGAGCATGGGCGCAAGCCACTCTCAACCTTATCTATTTCTTTTTGACTGATGTTTAAATTGCTGTAATAACTATTACTAGCATTAACTATAGCATGTACTCTCTTCTTATTTATTTTGTTATTGATACCAGCAATTTCCATCATACCTCCAAAACGTGTAAAGCCATTCATTGGAGTTACTGCAACCTTAGCTTCTGTTAAAATAGCAGGGATAGTAATACCTGTATTGTTTTTCACATTAATACGATAACCTTTACCAGCCTGAACAGGAATATTGATGCCTAATTTTTTAGCTAGTTTTTGTGTCCAAGACCCGGTGGTTAAAATAAATTCATCAGCAACAATAATGCTTTTTTTTGTACTAATTGATTTTACTGTATTGTTAGAAATATGAAAATCTAGAACTTCTTCATTAGACAAAAAGGTAACATTATTTTGTTCTAAATACTGTTTCAATTGTTTCATGTATTCACTAGGAGTCATATGAGCATCAGAATGGTAGTACACAGCTCCTTTAATATTCAGTTGAATATTAGGCTCTAATTTTTGAGTTTCTTCTCGGGTTAAATGTTCAACCTTTAATCCTTCTTTTATACCAAGTTTGCCAACATTCCATTCTTCTTCCCCCATTTTATCAGTTTTATAATACATCATCAATCCTTTATGTTGATAGTGGAAGTCAAAATCTTTTGAAGCTTTAATTTCTTCATATAGTTCTCTGCTGAACAAATTAATGTCTTTAATAACAGGAATAGAAGCAGCGACTTTTTTATGTGTTGCTGATTTTTTAAAAAACCAAGCCCATTGTAAGAAGTCATAATTTAAACGAGGTTTAATAGATAATGGACTGGTAGAACTGAGCATCCATTTTAAACCCTTTGTAATCATTCCTGGAGCAGCCAAAGAAACGATATGGCTGGGAGTAATAATACCTGCATTAGTAAATGAAGCTCCTGATGAAAAATCTGATTTTTCAATAACAGTTACTTTGTGTCCTTCTTTTTGAAGGTAATATGCGGAACTTAAACCTATAATTCCACCACCGATAATGATAATTTCTTTATTCATAAAAGAATCTCCCGACTATGCTCGAGATGGCATGTTGTTGATTATATAATATTAAATAACTTGAAAGCCATGGGCATAAGGATCATCTTCATCATCGATAAAAATAGTATTGTGTCCGTATACTTTTGCCCATCCTTGAATACTTGGAATAATGGCTAGTTTACCATCTAAAGTAGTTTCTTTTTCTACTCGACCAATAAATTTACTTCCAATAAAACTTTCATGAATAAATTCTTTTCCAAGTTGTAGTTTTCCTTTAGCGTATAATTGTGCTAAACGAGCCGAGGTTCCAGTACCACATGGACTTCTATCTATCGCTTTGTCACCATAAAAAACGGCATTTCTTCCAGAAGAACTAGGATCAATAGGGTTGCCTGTCCATAACATATGAGTTACATCTCTAATAGTATCATTTTCTGGATGAATAAATTGATTAGGATATTTTTCATTGATTCGCTCTCTAACTACTTGTGAGTATTGAATAATTTTAGAAGCAGTAAAATCGTGAATTCCTGAAAAGTTTTTTTGAGGATCTACAATTGCATAATAATTTCCGCCGTAGGCAACATCAAAAGTAATTTCTCCTAATTCAGGACAATCTATTGTTAAACCTTCAGAAGCTAAATAGCTTTTTACATTAGTTAACCGAACCCAGTCTACCTTTTTACCAGTTTGCTGATATTCAATTTCAACCAATCCAGCTGGTGCTTCCATTTTAATTTTCCCAGGAACTTTAGGAGTTACTAAACCTTCTTCAATAGCAATAGTAATGGTTCCAATAGTTCCATGTCCACACATAGGCAAACACCCAGAGGTTTCAATAAATAAAATAGCAAAATCATTTTCTGGATTATGAGGAGGAAATAAGATGCTACCACTCATCATATCATGACCACGAGGTTCAAACATCAGCCCTTTTCGAATCCAATCGTATTCTTTTAGAAAGTGTTGACGTTTTTCACTCATGTTGGCACCTACTAAGTTTGGACCGCCACCAGTAACTACCCTAACAGGGTTTCCACAAGTATGTGCATCAACGCAAAAAAAAGTTTTTTTCATCTTAAATTGAATGGCCAGCTTGTATTCTGTAGTAGAAAAAACCCTTCAAATTTTTCTATTTTGGAAAGACGAAGCTGGCTTTATTTCAATTTCTTTAGATGCACCAAAAGTAAGACTTTGTACTCAGAGATTTTCTAAAGAAATTATTAAATTTTGTTATATTATTTCTTCTTTTGTTAGTGTACCGTTAACAGAACGTAAAATATGCAAAGGGTTTTCATTTTTCAGTTCCTCAGGTAATATATGGTTAGGCCAATCTTGATAACTGAAAGGGCGTACCCAACGTTTAATTGAATTAACTCCTACTGCTGTAAATCGACTATCTGTTGATGCAGGATAAGGACCTCCATGAACCATTGAAGGACAAACTTCTACTCCAGTAGGCACACCGTTAAAAATAATTCTTCCAACTCTGTTTTGTATGGCAGCAATTACAGTTGGATAGTTTGCGACTTCATTAGTATCAGAAATTACTGTTCCAGTAAGTTGTCCTTCTAAGGTTGAAATAATTTCTTCTAATTGCTCTTCGTTTTCACATTGAACAATTATAGAGTACGGTCCAAAAACTTCTTGATGTAAGGTTGGATTATTTAAAAATGTTTTTCCTTCAACAGTTGTAACTACTTGCGAAGCATAGTTAGTTTGCGTTTTTTCTTCATATTTAGCCACTATAGTTAAACCTTCTTGAGTTAGAGCTTTGGTTTTATTGCTCTCATAAGCTCCAACAATATTTGGATGTAGCATACAAGTAGGGTTGATTTCTACAATTTTATGTGCTAGTGAATTGATGAAGCTTGTTAAGTTTTCTCCTTTTAAACCTAAAATTAAACCAGGATTTGTACAAAATTGCCCTGTACCTAATGTAATAGAACTAGCATAAGTAGTGGCTAAGCTTTCTGCTCTGTTTTTTAATGCTTGAGGGAGCATAATTACCGGATTAATACTTCCCATTTCAGCAAACACTGGAATTGGTTCTTCGCGTTTTGCAGCCAAGTCTAACAAAGCTCTACCACCGCGAATACTTCCTGTAAATCCAACTGCCTTCACCTTTGGATGCACAACTAACTGTTGTCCTACTTCAATACCACTGGAATTTAAGTTAGAAAAAACACCATTAGGCATTCCTGTTTTCTCAGCGGCTTTACTAATTACTGAAGCTATAAGTTCACCTGTACCTGCATGCATTGGATGCGACTTTACTATTACAGGGCAACCAGCAGCTAATGCAGAAGCAGTGTCTCCGCCAGCTGTAGAATAGGCAAGAGGAAAATTACTAGCACCAAAAACAACTACAGGGCCTAATGGAATATTCATTTTACGCAGGTCAGATTTTGGATTTGGTTCTCTATCTGGAATAGCGGTGTCAATAGTAGCTTCTACCCATGAGCCCTCTTCTACTAAATCGGCAAAAGAGCGCAATTGAAATATGGTTCTTCCTCGTTCTCCTTTTGCACGTCCTTCTGGTAATCCGGATTCTAAACAATACGTTTGTATTAACTCTTCGTCTAAGGCTAAAATTTCATCAGCAATAGCGTTTAAAAATTCAGATTTTCTCTTGCCAGAAATTGTTCTATACTCTTTAAATGCTTTTGAAGCTAAATTGACAGCTTTATTTATTTCTTCTTGAGTTGCTTCAGTAAAAACGTGTTTATTTTCCTGATTCAATTCAGGGTTGAATGTTTTATACGTTTTATTTCCTGATGCGATTAATTGACGTCCTATATAATTTTTTCCTGTAATCATATTCAATGAATTAATGAGTAAATGATGAAATTTTAAATAGCTAACAATTTATAATCAGGTAGTGTTGGTCTGTTTTTTAAACCAGTTTCTATTACGTTTAAAACATGTTTACGCTCTTCACCAATTAAAGGTAATCTAGGAGCTCGTACGTTTTCAGTACCAATACCTGTAGCTACTTCTGCTAGTTTAATATTTTGTACTAATTTAGGGTTTATATCTAACTCTAACAACGGTAAAAACCAACGGTAAATCTCTAAAGCTTCTTGTATGCGACCTGCTTTTTGTAACTCGTAAATAGCAACTGTTTCTTTAGGAAAAGCACAAACTAAACCAGCAATCCACCCATCAGCTCCCATTAATAAGCTTTCTAAAGCTAACGTATCAACACCAGTCATTATTTTTAATCGGTCACCAAAACGGTTTTTAATTCTTGTAACGTTAGAGATATTTCTAGTAGATTCTTTAACTGCTTCAATATTGTCACATTTTAATAATTCGTTAAACATGTCTAGCGTAACCTCAATTTTATAATCAACAGGATTATTATAGACCATAATTGGAAGTGAAGTATTGTTTGCAACTGCTTTGAAGTATTCAACGGTTTCTCTATCTCCAGATTTATAACGCATAGGTGGCAGCATCATTAATCCTTTTGCTCCATCCTCTTCAGCTTTTTGAGCTGCTTCAATAGCTCCTTTAGTGGTTTGTTCTGCTATATTTATTAGAACAGGAACCTGATTATTTACAAGATTGACAGTAGTTTTTGTCAATGTTCTTTTTTCTTCATCACATAGTGTACTGGCTTCTCCTAAAGTACCACCTAATACTATTCCATGAACGCCAGCATCAAGCTGTGCTTTTATATTTACTTCAAACATGTTTAAGTCTAAAGTATCATCGTTTGTAAACTTTGTAGTTACTGCAGGCATTACACCTTTCCAATTTATACTCATTGTAATACTATTTTTTGTTGCAAAGTTATAGGGAAGAGAGCGTGGGCTTTAACTTCAAATTATCATATAACAATACTATATTACCATATATAATCTTTTTATGGCTTTATATTAATAGTATTTGCATATTTTTGAATTAGAATAGTAGTTTTACCAATGAAAGTTTTACCTTTTAAAATACCAAAAACTCAAAATATTGGATTGATTTATCAGGAAGATAAAGAGCAATATTTTTATGATAAACTTCATCAGCACGAAGAAATACAGTTATGCGTGATAGTTAAAGGTGAGGGAACATTAGTTGTGGGTGATACTATTAATAAATATTCGTCTGGAGATGTTTTAGTTATAGGAAGTAACCTGCCACATGTTTTTAAAAGTGACGCTTCTGTTATTAAAAAGTCTTTTATGATTTCATTATTTTTTACAAGAGGTTCTTTCGGAAAGGACTTTTTTTTACTGGATGATTTTAAAGAGTTAATTCCTTTTTTTGAAAAATCAACATCAGGATTTAAACTCATTGAAAATAAAGATAAAGTGATGAAGATTTTTTTAGATTTACAAAAATCAAACAATCTTAATCGCTTTATCGGACTACTTCAAGTTTTAAAAATAGTAGTAAACTCAAAAACAGTTGAGCTGGCGAATTTTGTTTATCCGAAGAGGTATACAGATAACGAAGGAAAGAGGATGCGTAATGTAATGGATTTTACAATGAATAACTTTGAGAAGAGTATAGATTTATATAAAATAGCAGAAAAAGCGAACATGACACCTAATGCTTTTTGTAGGTATTTTAAACAGCGAACTAATAAGACGTACTTTACCTTTTTAAATGAACTACGTATTGAAAATGCGTGTAAGTTATTAAACTCAGGAAATACATTATCGATAAGTGAGATAGCTTACCAATGCGGTTTTAATAACCTATCTAATTTTAATCGAAAATTTAAAGAAATTAAAGCAATTAGTCCATCAAAATATAGAAAAAATTCGGGTTTTAAGTAGTTAGCTTGTTGTATTATAGTAAGAAAACATATATATTCTTAAAATATATAAAAACTGTTGATTATATTTGGTGGGGCTATTTATTTACTTAAACTTAATGGGAAAAAAAATTACGTATTTATTATTTTTAGTATTATCAATCATTACTGAACTATCTGCACAAGAAACATTACCAATTTATGCAGATTATCTGTCAGACAATGTATATTTATTACATCCAGCTGCTGCAGGTATAGGCGATTGTGGAAAAATACGATTGACAGCACGCCAACAATGGCTAGGGGTGGATGATGCTCCAGCTTTACAAACAGCGAGTTTTCATACAAAACTAGGAGAGTATTCTAATACAGGATTAGGGGTAATTCTTTTTAATGATAAAAACGGGTATCATTCTCAAAAAGGTGTTCAAGGTACCTATGCATATCACATCGATATGGGAAATGAAAATCTTTTTAATCAATTATCTTTTGGATTGTCTTTTTCTGTGGTTCAGAATGAAAGAGACCAACGAAATTTTGTGAATGATCCTACTGTTAGCCAAATAATAGAAAGTGATTTTTATTTTAATGCTGATTTTGGTATGGCATATCATAAAAATGGATTATCGTCTTATTTTACAGTAAAAAACATCTTTTTATCAGCAAAGAACAATTTAAACCCTGATTTTGAATCATATAATCTTAGAAATTATATTTTAGGAGGAGGGTATTTTTTTGGAGATAAAGAAAAACTACAGTTTGAACCATCTTTCATGTTTCAATATAAAGAACAAACTGAAGAAAAAATAGCAGATATAAACTTTAAAGTCTACAAGACATTAAATGAAACTCAATTTTGGGCGGCGTTATCTTACAGAAGAAGTTTTGGAGGTAATGTTTTTGGAGATTCTCAATATATAACGCCTATAGTAGGGGTTAACTATAAAAAATGGATGTTTGCTTACACTTATACACAACAAACGGGTGATGTAGTTTTTTCAAATGGAGGATTTCATCAATTATCTTTAGGAGTAAACTTGTTTTGTAGAAAAAGAAGAGCAGCTGCTTGCCCTAATATAAATGGTAGTTTTACGTATTAAAAATTTAAGAAGCTAATTTTACTGTTTTCATAGTCTTTAAGCATAGTTTCTAAAACACTTGTATCTTTATTGATGTAAAACGTATTATTAGTCAGCTCATACTTATCAGTATTAAGAAGATTTTGTTGTAATAAAATGCTTTTAACTTGTTTAGCAACAGCTTCACCAGAATCTATGATTTTTACTTTGTCTCCAGTTATTTTTTGTATTTGAGGGAGTAGGTAAGGATAATGTGTGCATCCTAAAACAATATAATCACACTTTTGTTCTAGCATAGGGTTTATATATTTTTCTAATAAAAAAGTCATTTCTTCAGAGTGAATCTTACCATTTTCTATTAATTCAACTAAACCTTCTCCAATTTGTTCTATGATGTTAATTTCATCGTTTAAACTAGAAGTAGTTTTTTCAAACAAAATACTATTTAAGGTACCTTTTGTTGCAAGTATGCCAATTGTACCCGTTTTGGTATTTAACGATGCTGGTTTAATAGCAGGTTCTATTCCAATAAAAGGAATATTATAATTACGTCTTAAATATTGGATTGCATTAGTCGTAGCTGTATTACAAGCAACAACGATAATTTTAGCTCTATTATTAATTAAAAACTCGGTGTTTTTAATCGATAAATCAACTATTTCTTGTGTTGATTTTTGACCATATGGAGCATTTTTACTATCGGATAAGTAAATAGTATTTTCTTTTGGTAATAATTGATGAATTTCTTTCCAAATAGAAGTACCACCAATACCAGAATCAAATATACCAATAGGTTGTTGTGCAATAGTTTTCATACGTTATAGCAAAAATAAAAATCCTGCTGTTTAAACAGCAGGATTTTTATATAAAATATATGTATTCTTTTTTTAGAATCCTAATTTAGCTTTTACAGCATTGTAAATGTCTTCTCCTTTGTCATAAACGATTAAACCTTTACCTGGAGCAGCATCAAAAACATAAATAATTCCTTTTTCAGCGGCAACGGCTTTAATAGCATCTTCAGCTTTCTTTAAAATAGGAATAGTTTTTTCTTGATATTTTTTCTGCATATCTTTACCAGCAGCTTGTTCAGCTTGAGCTATTCTTTGTCTTTCTTGTTGAACTTCAATAGCTCTTTTTTGATTTACTTCTTGTGTTTGACTTTTACCTTCAGCTTCATATTTTTTCATTTTAGCCTCTAGCTTTTTATACATTGTCTCAATGTCGTCACGGTATGTTTTGTTTAGTTTTTCTAATTCTGATTTCATAGCTTTTGTAGCAGGCATTTCAGCTAATAATTTATCAGTGTTAATATGTGCAGTTTTTTGTGCATTTGCCACACCACCTAATCCAATCGTAAAAATTGCAACTAATAATAACGTTTTTAAATGTTTCATCTTTGTTTAATTTAATTAATCTATTTTATTCTTGATTTATTTGTTCTCTTTTGTTTCTTCTCCTTTTTTCTTTCTAGCCTCTTCTTGAGCTTTTATTAAGGCCTTTCTTTTTTCTTGTAAAAGCTTTTTTTTATCAGCTCTTTCTTTTAAACGCTGTTTTCTTTTTTCTTCAATTTGTTTAATCTTAGCAAGCCTATCAGCTTCCTTTTTCTTTTTTAATTCAGCTCTTTTAGCTATTTTTTCTTTTTGTTCATCACTTAAATTATCATTTTTAAGTAATGACTTTTTAGCTTCAATTTTATCTTTTTTTGCTTGTCTTCTTTGGTCGATATTAATCATTTGTACAACAAGGTCGCTAATATCGTGTTTTTTGTTTGAATATAACATAACTAAATCGCCAGATTTGTCGAAAACAAAATCGTACTTTTTTCTAGATGCAATTGTTTGTACAGCGTTGTATACTTGGTCTTGTACAGGTTTTACTAATCGTTTTCTTAAGTTATACATATCACCATTTGGTCCAAAATATAAAGACTCTAACCTTCGTAAAGATTCTTGTTTTATACTAATATCTTCTTCACGTTCTTCGATTAAATCCTTAGTCAAAATGGCTTTTTCGTTAGTCAAATCTGTTTTTAAAACTTCAATAGCACGAGCTTCTTTGTCTAATTTAGTTTTCCATTTTTCAACTTTGGCATCTAAAGAGTTTTGTGCTTCTAAGTATGCAGGGATACTTTGAAGAATGTACTCCATATCAATATAAGCGATACGTTGATTTTTTTGTGCAACGGTTATACTTGTTATAAGTAAAAGAACGATTAATAAAATATTTTTTTTCATCTTGTATAATGTGTTTAGAAAAAACCGTGCCAAAACCTAGACGCATTATAAATGCATGATTTTAGAACTGTCTTCCAATTATAAAATGCGTTTGCCAACCTGATTTTTCAGTTAAACCTGGTAATGAATCGAAACCATGTGCGAAATCGATACCTAATAATCCAAATGCAGGCATAAATATACGAACACCTACTCCAGCTGAACGTTTTAATTTAAACGGATTAAACTCGCTAAAATTGTCATAAGAATTACCTGCCTCTAAAAACCCTACTGTGTAAATAGATGCAGACGGTTTATCTGTAATAGAGTAACGTAGTTCTAATTGAAATTTGTTGTAAATAGCTCCACCATCAAGAGAAGAAATACGATTATTCTCATAGCCTCTCAAACCTATTGTTTCACGTCCATCTAATTGTCCTTGAGCAATACCATCTCCTCCAACAAAATACCTTTCAACAGGAGTTAACCCTAATTCATCATTATAAGAACCTAAGTAACCCATCTCAAAATTAGACATTAATACTAATTTGTTAGCTAGAGATGTGTACCATTTACCTTTTGCAGAGATTTTGTAATATTCTAACCATTTGTACTTATCAGCTAAGTAGGCTTGACGCTCATCGGGTGTTGGATTTGTAGGCTCTGTATAATCTTTTCCGTTAACTAGTGAATAAGGGAAAGTAGCTTTAGCTTTTATTGTAAACTCAGAACCGTACGTAGGGAAAATTAAACTAGGACCAGCAGAGTTACGACTTAACGCAAATGTATAAGCTAAGTTGTTTAAATCTCCTTGACTAAGAATATTATTAGAAGAACCTACTCGGTATCCATAATCTTGTAGTTCAATTCTTTGGTAACTTATGTTTTGAGAAAGCGTAAAATAGTCATCAGGCCACTTTAAACGTTTTCCTAGTCCAATAGAGGCACCAATAATACTTAAGCTCTCATCCTTGTTTACGTCATAAGTTGTGTAATCAAAACGATACTGATTTGATAAGTATACAGAGAAAGATAGTGATTGTGGTGTTTTACCTCCTAACCACGGTTCTGTAAAAGAGAAACTATAAGTGTTATATGTTCTACTGGCTTGTAAACGCAGAGATAGCTTTTGTCCGTCTCCCATAGGAAGTGGTTTGTAAGCTTCTTTGTTGAAAATATTTCTAAAAGAGAAATTATTAAAAGATAAACCTAGAGTACCAATGAAAGAACCTCCACCATAACCACCTTGTAGTTCAATTTGACTTCCTCCTTTTTCAACAACAGAAAAATCAATATCTGCTGTTTTATTTTGATAATTAGGCTTAACATCAGGAGTTACATTGGTATCAAAGAAACCTAATTGTCCTATTTCACGAATAGATCGAATAATGTTTTGACGACTAAATAAATCTCCAGGCTTAACACGTAATTCTCTATAGATTACATGGTCGTTTGTTTTGTCGTTTCCACTAACTGTAACTTTCTTTATAGTTGCAGGTTCATCTTCTCTTATACGAACTTCAACAGTAATAGAGTCATTTTTTACTTTCGTTTCTACAGCATTTATTTGAGAAAATAAGAAACCATTATTATGATATAATGTTTGAATGTCTTGAGAGTTAGGAGTACCATCACCAGAAATTCTTTCTTTTAAAACTTTTCCGTTATAAATATCTCCTTTATCAATTCGTAAGATGTTACTTAAGAATTCATCTGTATATTCTTTGTTTCCAATAAAAACTATTTCATCAAAACGGTATTGACGCCCTTCTTCAACCTCTATTTCAAGGTTTATAGTGTTGTCATCATTCCAAACAACATTATCCGATAAAATTCTAGCATCACGGTACCCGTTTTCGCTATATTTTTCAAGAATACTTTTTAAATCATCTTTATAATCATCTAGAATATACTTTGAAGCCTTCCAGAAACGACCAAAAATTTTACGTTTGGTATTTTTCATTGCCCCTCGTAAAGAAGCATCAGACATAGCTTTGTTACCAGTAAAGTTAATGTCTTTAATTTTTATACGACTACCTCTGTCAATAAAAATAGCCATACTAACGGTGTTAACATCAGTAGTGTCTTTTTTTGTGTCTAATGTTACTTTTGTTTTTAAGAAACCTTTATCAGTATACTTCTTCTTAATAAAGTTACGTGTGGTTACAATGAGGTTGTCTGTAACCATGGCCCCTTTTTTTAATTCAGTTTCTTTTTTTATCTCTTTAATTTGTGATTTTTTTACTCCAGAAATAGTAACATTAGTTAATTGAGGTAACTCAGTTACATCAAATTGTAGGTATACAGTTTCTCCATCACGTTTAGATAAATATACATCTACTTCACTAAACTGTTTACTTTCGTATAGTTTTTTAATAGCACTTGTAAGTTTATCTCCAGGTAATTTAATTGGTTGTCCATCAACTAAACCAGTATATATTCTTACCGTTTGTTCGCTAAATTTTTGTAAGCCAGTTACAGTTATACCTCCAAGAAAGTATTCTTTTCCTTTTTCGTAGGAAATAATATTTGTGACAGTACTGTCTTTAGGAGTTGTGTCTTGTGCTTGAGTACTCACCGTAAATAAGGTGATAAAAAATACTAGTAAATACGAATATTTATTCATTGGTTTCAATCTGTTCGCTGGTTTTTCCAAATCTTCTTTCTCTGTTTTGATAATCAATTATTGCATCGTAAAGATGTTCTTTTCTGTAGTCAGGCCATAATACATCTGTAAAATACAACTCAGCATATGCCATTTGCCAAAGTAAATAATTGCTTATTCTTTGTTCTCCACTTGTACGTATCATTAAATCAACGTCGGGCAAATTAAACGTATATAAATGATTATTTATAATTTTCTCGTTAATTTTTTCAATTTCTATCTCGTTATTAACAACTTTTTTTGAAATGTTTTTGATTGCATTAACAATTTCTTCTCTTGAACCGTAGCTTAAAGCAAAGGTTAAAGTGATTTTAGTGTTGTTTTTAGTTGCATCAATAACTTTGTTCAACACTTTTTGGGCATTGCTTGGTAAATTTGCTAAGTTACCAATAGCATTGACCTTTACATTTTTACGTTGAAATTCGGGGAGTTCTTTTTTAAGGGTGGTTACTAGTAAGCTCATTAAAGCATCTACTTCTAACTTTGGACGGTTCCAGTTTTCGGTAGAAAAAGCATATAAGGTTAAAAATTTCACGCCTAGTTCAGAAGCTGTGTCTGCTGTTTCTCTTATGGCTGTTAGAGCATTTCTATGCCCAAAAACACGCTGCATTCCTTTACCTTTTGCCCATCTACCATTACCATCCATAATAATAGCAATGTGGTTTGGTACGTTTTGTAAATCAATGCGCTGTAGTTTTTCTTCCATAGTTTATTCTGCTATTCCACCAAAACAAGGTGGTCTTCCAAAGGTATACACAATGGAAACCCCTGAGAATACATACCAGTCGTTTCCGTTACCTCCAAAGTCTAATGAGTTTATTTTGTCTGTTGTAAAATCTATATCGTCCACAAATGTAAATCGCACACCTGTTTCAAATGCAATGGCTAAATTATCTGCTAATCTTCCTTTAAGCCCTATGCCTACGGGTATGGTATAAGAAAATTTGTTTTTTAAAAGTATTGTATTACTAGAGGAGGTTGGTTCAGGGCTTTTGTAATTAAAAGCGGCAACTTCAGCTAAAATATAAGGCGTAAATGTAGTGCTGTAATTATTAATATTATAGTCAAAGAAATTAAATTCTACCCCAGCAGCAAATTCATGTATGGTGTTAGAAAAGCTCGTTCCTCTGTTTTGACGAAAAGTATTATCAGCATCTTTGTCATTACCAGATACAGGTATATATGTGTAAGTTCCTCTTAAAGCAATTCTAGGATTTAGATTGTATTTATATACAAGCCCACCTGAAAACTCGTTAGGATGTATGTAGTTTGTACTACCTATGTCACCAACATAGTTAGAGCCACCGGCAAAGAAACCAATTTCGTGTGTTTGTGATTGTGATGGTGTTACTACACAAGCCAATAATATTAATAAAATAAGTCCTCTCATTGTAAAATAGCGTGCAAATATAGGGAATTGAATTTGCTTTAAAAAGTTAATAATCCGTCTTTTTGATTAACTTTTTTTTTACGGTTTTATTGTAATTACTATCGTTATAACGATTCATTTCGTATATCTTCTCCCCATAAAAGTTTTCCTCGCAAGGTATTTAAATAAGATTGATTTTTGGGTAAAATACTTTTTATGGTAAATGGCGCTTTCTGTATTTTGATCTCAGTTCCTAAGGGAACAGTGGTGATACGTGAGTCTAGAGAGATTAAAAAATCTTTTTCTCTAGCACTAACTTCCAAAAGAATATTTGTGTCATCAGGAATTACCATTGGCCGTGCATTTAAATTGTGTGGCGCAATAGGAGTAATAACAAAACTTTTTGAATCTGGTAAAATTACGGGGCCGTCACAACTAAGTGAATATCCTGTAGATCCCGTTGGTGTTGCTATAATTAGCCCATCAGCCCAATAATTAGTCAAATATTCGGTATTTAATGAGGTTTTAATGCCAATCATAGACGTTGTATTCCTTCGGGCAATGGTAACTTCATTAAGTGCAAAGTTAAGTTCAGAAAAATCTTCTGTAGCAGGAGATGTTTTTATTTGTAATAAAGATCGCTCTTGAAGTGTATATTCTTTTTTTAACATTAAATTAATTGCCTCTTCAATTTGATCTTTTTGAATTGTAGCTAAAAAACCTAAGCGTCCAGTGTTTATTCCCATAATAGGAATATCTAAATTTCGAATATAGGTTACAGCTCTTAAAATAGTGCCATCTCCACCTATGGTAAACATCACATCAAAGGTGTCTGATAAATCATTAAAATGTGCGTAGGTAGGGTATTTTTTATTTAATGAATTATTTTCAACAAATAAATTATAGAATTGTTGTTCAAAAAAAACAACAATATTTTTTTTTTCTAAAACAGTTAAAAGAATTTTTACTTCTCTTTCTGCTAGTGTAGTATAAGCTTGTCCGTAAATAGCGACTTTTTTCACTTTTGAAATGTTTGTTTGGTTATTGAGAAAATTACATATCTAAGTATTTCCTTAAATAGGCGGCTCTATCTTTAAGTTCTTCTAAATAAAAATCATCTTCATGTTGCGTAATAACGTTGTAACCGTATCTACGAAATGTTTGAATGATTTCATTTATCTCTTCAGAAACAATTTTTAGTGTAACCTCAATGCTATTTATGTTTTCAGAAGAAATATATGCGCCTAGTAATTTGCCATTACTAGCCTCAACTATTTGCGCTACTTGCCCCATAGAATAATCTGTTTTATTCTTGTCAATAATTAAAGTATCACTTTCATTATGTAAAAAAGGACTATTAGCAAAAGCATCTAAAATATCACTCAATTCATAATAGCCTACATAGTGTAGATTTTTATCAATAACAGGAATTAAATTTGAGTCGTTATCGGCAAACAAAGCAATTAAATCGAGTAGTGTAGCATTTTCATTTGTGTAAAAATGATCTAATAAGTAAGAGTACTCTCTAAGTATACGATTTTTATTTTCAATAGTTTGAATATCACTTTCAGGCAAGCAACCTACTAACCTGTTGTTTTCTACAACAGGAATATGAGTTATAGGCAAATCATTACATAGCTTTTGGGCACTTTTTACGGTGCTGTTTAGCGTGAGTGCTTTAATTTCTTTTAATATAAAATCGTTGATTTTCATTACTACGAATATAGTTTAAAATGTTGGAATGCGTTACCTTTGTAATCTAATTTTACAACATGACAAAGTTAAGTGTTAATATTAATAAAATAGCTACACTCCGTAATTCTAGAGGTGGAAATGTACCTAATTTACTAAAAGTAGCAACCGATATACAAGATTTTGGAGCGGAAGGAATTACCATCCACCCAAGACCAGATGAACGTCATATTCGTTACCAAGATGCTTATGATTTAAAATCTATTGTAACGACTGAATACAATATTGAAGGTAACCCAATTGATAAGTTTAAACAAATGGTGTTAGAAATTAAGCCAACGCAAGTAACATTGGTTCCTGATAGTGTAGATCAACTTACTTCAAATGCAGGTTGGGATACCATAACACACCAATCGTATTTACAAGAAGTAATAGCAGAGTTTAAAAATGCAGGAATAAGAACGTCAATTTTTATTGATACTGATTTAAAACTGATAGAAGCTGCTGCAAGAACAGGAGCTGACCGAGTTGAGTTGTATACAGAGGAGTTTGCTACGCAGTACGAAAAAGGAAACAAAGAAGCGGTAAAACCATATACGGAAGCTGCAATTTTAGCAAATGAAGTAGGTTTGGGAGTTAATGCAGGTCATGATTTAAGTTTAGATAATATTCAATTTTTTAAACAAAACATTCCTCATTTGGCTGAAGTGTCAATAGGGCATGCGTTAATATCAGAAAGTTTGTATTTAGGCTTAGAAAATGTTGTGAATATGTATTTACATCGTTTGCAATAATTATGGAAGTATTACATTCAAAAATCATTGGAGAAGGAATTCCGTTACTTATTTTGCATGGATATTTTGGTATGGGTGATAACTGGAAATCACATGCTAATAAATTTGCAAAAGATGGTTTTGAAGTACATTTAATAGACCAACGTAATCATGGACGAAGTTTTCATTCGGACGCTTTTGATTATGAGTTAATGGTTGGTGATTTGTACAATTATATTCAGCATCATACCCTTGAAAAGGTTGATTTGTTAGGGCATTCCATGGGAGGGAAAACAGCAATGTTGTTTGCAACCGAATATCCTGAACTGGTGAATAAGTTAATTATAGCCGATATTTCTCCAAGAATGTATCCACCCCATCATCACGAAATTTTAGCAGCGTTGAATTCCGTAGACTTTTCGGTGCAAACGTCACGTAAGTTAGTCGATGAAAAACTGGCTGAGTTAATTCCAGAAAAAGGAATCCGTCAATTTTTGGCAAAAAATGTATACAGAAAAACGAAAGACGAATTAGCATTTCGTTTTAATTTAAAATCGTTAACAGAAAATAATAGTGAAGTAGGGGTAGCGTTACCTTCTTTTACAGTTTTTGAAGGTGAAACGTTGTTTTTACGTGGAGCAAATTCAGGATATATTTCAAAAGAAGATGAACCATTAATCCAAGCACACTTTCCAAAATCAGTGGTAAAAACTGTAGCCAATGCTGGGCATTGGCTACATGCTGAAAACCCAAAGGATTTCTATGAAGAAGCTATAGTTTTTCTACAATAAATAAGTTAAAAAGCGAGGAGGAATTTGTCAATTCCTGATTTCCTCGCTTACAATACTCGCCCCCCGGCGAAAAACAAAAAAAATTAAGGGAAATCTCTGTTTATTTTATTTATCAAATTAGTAATATTACTGTCAGTTGTTTGTTGGTCTTTTAAGTGGTTGTAAAAAACAGCTACAATAGCTTCTTCAATAGTTAAATTTTTTCTCTTACCTGAATATACTTTTTGTATGGTTTCTAAAGAGAAATCATAACCATTTTTGCTCAGGTAGTTTTTTACCTTTTCGCGGTATTTAGGCGGTTTAATTTTTTCTAATTCTTTTCGTTGTGTAGCAGTTATCATAAAAACTCAAGTTGTTTTTTAGAAGTTGATAGCACTTTTTAATTTATATTTGTACGTATTGTGTACTTATTACGAAGTAAAAATACAAACAAAATTCTAAACATGAAAACAAAATTAAATAAATTTTAGAAAAAAGTTATTTTTAATGAGCGACTTTGTAGATGAAACATATAAAAGGGTAGAGGAAGTGATTAACTATAAAAGGCTTAATATTAGGTCTTTTGAGGAGATTGTTGATGTGTCTAACAATTCAGTTGGTACAGCGATAAGAAGAAAGTCGTCATTTAAAAGTAATGTGTTAAACAAAATTCTACATTCTTTTCCTGAAATAAACCCAACTTGGTTATTAACAGGTAAAGGAAAAATGCTTTTAACAAACAATAGTGTAACAAATGCTAACGAGCCAGCTTCTAAATACAATTTATTAGACATAAAAGGCAAGGTAAAAGATAACTTAATACACTTGTTGTTAGAAGATGAAGAAGTAAAAGAGGTAATAGCAACGCAAGTATCAGAAGTTTTGAAAAAATAAATACAAAATATTTTACCCTAAAACTAACCTGCATTTCCGGTTAAACTCTCTAAAGCATAGTACAGCCTATTTTGTGCGTTGTCTTGAGAACCAAAAATAGTTCGAAACACTTCACCTTTAGGAGTTAATAATACCCACTGTGGTGTTCCTTCTGAATTAAAAAAATCATACATTTTGTGGTCGTTATCTATATAAATAGGGAATGGAAGCTCGTTAACGGTAAAAATACTAAGAATGTCTTCCTTAGAAACATTGTTACTGCTAAAATTACTATGAATACCAATAACTTCAATATCTTCATGGGTTTGCTTGAATTTATAGGCAAGTGGAATAGCTCTACCAGTACAGCCTAAACAAGCATTGTTGTAAAATAAAAGTAATAGAATTTTGTTAGCATACTTTTCAAGTAAATCAACTTTGTTTTGATCAAAATCGGTGACTTTTACAGATGTTATAATATTGCTAGTGTCCATTTAGGTTTTTAATAGAAGTTTCAGCAAAGTTATTTAAAAACAAGAAGTCTTTGAGCCTCTACAAGCTAAAAACATTCTTTAGCTTGTAGAGTAGAGTTTGTTATTGTAGGTTCTTGCCTAATGTGTATACTTTATTTAGCCACAAATTTCTTTGTTTAAGGGTTGAGTCTTTTATTGCTGATAAGAACGTAGTTTTTACAGGTTTAATACCACAAAACTCCAATGTTCCTTTTTTAAACTGCCTAATAGCAGGTCTTTTCATAAAAAGATAATCATACCAACCAGGGGTGTCAGAAGTTATAATGAGTCGAGAGGTTTTACCTTTTAAAAGCTTTTCAGGAAATGGTTTGCCTTCAATAGGTTGGAAAGTGATGCCAGGTAAAAAAGCTCTGTCGATAAAGCCTTTCATCATTGCAGGGTAACCTGCCCACCAAACAGGAAAGAGCCATACAATATGATCTGCTTTTTTAATTTTAGTTAAAGACGCTACTAAATCAGGTTCAAGCTCGGTTCTTTTTCGGTAACCAAATTTTAGATTCGGGTTAAAGTTTAAGTCAGTTATGGTTATTTCTTCAATAACAGCGTCAGTTTCCAAAGTACCTTTTTTGTAGGAAGCTGCTAGTGCATGGTTAAAGCTTTCTTTATCAGGATGTCCGTTTATTAATAAAATATGCTTCATAATATAGTTAAGATTATGAAGCAAAGTACGGGCGGTTTTACAAGCCTAAAAAGGACAATTGTCTAATAAAAAACTGATTTTCTAATTCGGCTTAAATGTCGTTGTGTAATTCCTAAATAAGAAGCTAAGTACTGTAATGGGATAGTTTTTAAGTAGTTTGGATGCGTTTCTAACAGTTTTTTGTAACGGTTTTCAGCGCTTTCATTTTGCAAAACAAAAATCCTGTTTTCAAGATTTATATATTCTTGTTCTGCAAATATTTTAAAAAGACGTAACCAATTGGTGCTTGAGTTTTCTAGTGATACAAATTGTTCTTTGGTGATGCTATATAGTTCAATATCGGTTAACGCTTGAATGTTCTCGTTGGTTTTTGTTTGAGAAATAAAAGACGAGTAAGCGGTAACAAATGAGTTTTCGGATAAAAAACAATAGGTAGCTTCTTTTTCATTTGAAGAATGATAAAACGACCTAAAAATACCCGAAGCTATAAAAGCAACTTCTTTACAAGTGTTTCCTTCTTGAATAAAAAAATCACCTTTGTTAAGTTTTTTATACCTGACTAACTTTACAAAGTTGTCTATTTCTTCTTCGGTAAGAATATTATAGGAGGCTAAGTATTTTTTGAGCATTTTATTGTTTTGATAAAGATGATTTAGGGTGTGACATGTTTAAAAGAAAGTAAGGGGATGAAGGATAATAATTATATTTAATTGTGTTTTTTATTAAGAAAGTCTAATTCTGTCAAATACTTTTTTGTTGAGTGTTTATTGATTATGAATTGCGACCATTTATCAAGTAAAATAAGTTTGTTAGTTTCTTTTATGTTCTCAAGTAAGGGTCTAGTATCAATAACTTTAATGTCTTTAGGGATTTTGTATTCTATAAATTCGTCTTTTGTATTGTTGAATTCTGAATTTATTAACGTTAATTGTTGTATTTCTTTTGTTGTTGTTAATGGGTTTAAAATATATTCCCAACCTTCAAACTCAGCAATTACCTCGTAGAGTTCTTCATTTTGATATTGACGAATAACTTTGATACCTCCATTGGCATGAGAATTTCCTAGAATTAAACCACCTAAAGTACCGTCAACTATTCCTCCACCTTCTGTTATAGGTTTTAAATCGTTTAAAGTGAACATTAATTTTCCGTCTTTTTTTACAGGCATCTTATCATTTTATGAATTAAAGTATATCAAACGAATTTAAAGTAAATCCCTTAAAAACTAAAACAAAGTTTTAAACCTGCCAAAACAGCAGACTTCTGTTTTTGGTATGGTTGTGGTAAGTTGTAATTCGTGTTACGAATTACTAGTTTCAGTGAAAAAAAGAGTAAATTTATAATTCATAACCAATTAAATAAAAAAGAAAAATGAAAATATTTTTAAAAGTATTATTAACGGCATTGGCAGTAATTATTTTGGCAAATATTTTACCAGGAGTAACAGTAGCTAGTTATACAACCGCAATAATTGTAGCAGTAGTAATTGCGTTGTTAAACCTGTTTGTACGTCCGTTGTTAGTGTTTTTTACACTACCAGCAACCATTGTCACGCTAGGGTTGTTCTTGTTTGTAATTAATGCGGTTATTATATTATTGGCAGATAAATTAGTGTCAGGATTTGCAGTTAGCGGATTTTTTACAGCACTCTTGTTCAGTGTATTGCTGTCAATTTTCAGATCAATAATGTTTTCACTATTAAAAGAAGGAGACGAATAAGTAACCTAAAACATTAAAAACTAGAAAATAAGGGAAGTAAAAAAGATAATATTCTTATAGCTAAAAGTCTTGGTTATCAATAAATAAAGTAGTAATTTTGCACCCGATTTTTTTAAGAAACAGATTTTTAAGATGAATATAACAAAAGAAAACGTAGATGCATTAAATGCAGTTGTAAAAGTTGATATTGTTGCAGAAGATTATCAAGATAAAGTAACAAAAGTATTAAACGATTACCGTAAAACAGCTAACATTCCTGGTTTTAGAAAAGGTAATGTACCAATGGGAATGGTAAAGAAGCAGTACGGAAAATCAGTAATGATTGATGAGGTAAACAAGCTTTTACAAGAGTCGTTAAACAAATTCTTAGTTGAAGAGAAGTTAGATATCTTAGGTAACCCATTACCAAGAGTTCAAGAAGATTTCAATTGGGATGCAGATAAATTCTCTTTTGAATTCGAATTAGGATTAGCGCCTGAGTTCGATGTAAACTTAAAGCCAAAAAATAAAGTAACTCAATATAACATTGTTGCTACTGACGAGTTAATCGAGAAAGAAATTGAAAACATTCAATCTCGTTATGGTAAAATGTCTGCTAAAGACGAAGCTACAGAAGAAACTAATGTTACTGGTACTTTCGTAAACGAAGAGAAAGAAATCAACAAAAAATCTACAATTTCTGTAAAAGATATTAAAGGAAAAACAAACTTAAAAAAGTTTGTAGGTGCTAAAGTAGGAGATGTTTTAGAATTAAAAACTAAAAACTTATTCGAAGATGAGCACAAGTTACAAGGAGCTATAGGAGTATCTCACGATGAGGTTCACGATTTAGACATTTCAGTAACATTTACTATTGAAGAAATTACCGAAATAGAACCAGCAGAATTAGATCAAGAGTTATTTGATAAATTATTTTCTGACGGAAGTGTAAAAACTGTAACTGAATTAAAAGAAAAAATTAAAGAAGACGCAGAAAAGCAATTCCAACAACAAGCAGATCAACAATTGTTAAACGCAATTACTGAGAGCTTAGTTGATAACACAAAATTTGATTTACCTGCTGAATTCTTACAAAAGTGGTTACAAACTGCTGGAGAAAAAGAATTAACTTCTGAAGAAGCTGTTGAAGAATATAATAAGTCTGAGAAAGGATTACGTTACCAATTAATCGAAGGAAAGGTTATGAAGGATAACGATATCAAATTAGATTATGCAGAGTTAGTAGACTATGCAAAAGGATTTATTAGAACTCAAATGGCTCAGTTCGGAAACATGAACCCAGAGGAAAAAGAGTTAGATGATATCGCTGGAAGAATCTTACAAAACCAAGACGAAGCTCAAAAATTACAATCTCAATTAATAAGCCAAAAATTATTAGCTTTTTATAAAGAAAACATGAGCTTTGATACTAAAGAAGTTTCTTACGAAGATTTTATTAAAGAAGTATACAAATAACAGTTAATTACTGATGATATAAATAAAACCTGAATGTACATTCAGGTTTTTTTAGCCATTAACTGTAACAAAATAGTTCTTATATTTACATCTTTATAACCCAAAAACATTTTAAAAATGGATTACGGAAAAGAGTTCGAAAAATACGCAACAAAGCACCACGGAATAAATAGCAATTACTTAGGAAAAATAACAAGTAGTTTAACTCCATATATTATGGAAGAACGCCAAATGAATATTACTCAAATGGACGTTTTTTCTCGTTTAATGATGGATAGAATTATCTTTTTAGGTACAGGAATTAATGACCAAGTAGCTAATGTAATTCAAGCACAATTATTATTCTTAGAAAGTGTAGACGCTAATAAAGATATTTCAATTTATATCAATTCACCAGGAGGTGGAGTATATGCTGGTTTAGGTATTTATGACACCATGCAGTTTATAAAACCTGATGTAGCAACCATTTGTACAGGTATGGCAGCATCTATGGGAGCTGTGTTAATGTGTGCGGGAGAAAAAGGAAAACGCTCAGCGTTGCCACATTCTCGTATTATGATTCACCAACCATTAGGTGGAGCACAAGGACAAGCTTCTGATATTGAAATTACAGCTCGTGAAATTTTAAAATTAAAAGATGAGTTGTACGAAATCATCGCTAAGCACTCAGGTCAAACAGTAGAAAAAGTAAACAAAGATTCTGATAGAGATTATTGGATGAAGGCTGACGAAGCGAAAGCTTACGGAATGGTAGATGAAATTTTAACTAGAAAATAATAAACAGCTAATAGCAGTGAGCTGTTGGCAATAAGCTGATAAGATGTCGAAAGAAGAAAATTTACAATGTTCCTTTTGTGGGCGTAAAAAACCAGAAACCGATTTATTAATCGCAGGTTTAGATGCACATATATGTGATAAATGTATTGAGCAAGCCCATGGAATTGTAGAAGAGGAAATAGCTGAAGCAAAAACAAGTGATTTATCAAAAGACCTTACCTTAAAAAAGCCAAGAGAAATTAAAGCTTTTTTAGATGAATATATCATAGGGCAAGATCAAACCAAAAGAGCTATGTCTGTAGCAGTCTATAATCACTATAAAAGATTGTTACAAACTAGGGATGATGAAGATGAAGTTGAGATTGAAAAATCAAACATCGTTTTAGTAGGAGAAACAGGAACAGGAAAAACCTTAGTAGCTCGTACAATTGCTAGAATGTTAAACGTGCCATTTTCTATTGTAGATGCCACCGTGTTAACGCAAGCTGGTTATGTAGGAGAAGATGTAGAAAGTATTTTAAGTCGTTTGTTACAAGCTGCTGATTACGATGTTGAAAAAGCAGAAAGAGGTATTGTATTTATTGATGAAATAGATAAAATTGCTCGTAAAGGTGATAATCCGTCAATTACACGTGATGTTTCTGGAGAAGGAGTGCAACAAGCTTTGTTGAAGTTATTAGAAGGATCAGTTGTAAATGTGGCTCCTAAAGGAGGAAGAAAACATCCAGAGCAAAAGTTTATTGAAGTAAATACCAAAGATATTTTATTTATTGCCGGAGGAGCTTTTTCTGGAATAGATAGAATTATTAGTAAGCGTTTAAATATGCAAGCGGTAGGTTATAGTGCTTCTGTAGAAGAAGATAAAATAGATCATGATAACTTATTACAATACATTACACCTTTAGATTTAAAGTCGTTTGGTTTAATACCAGAAATTATTGGTCGTTTACCAGTATTAAGTTATATGAATCCGTTAGATGAAAAAACGCTTAGAGCTATTTTAACAGAGCCTAAAAACTCAATTATAAAACAGTATACTAAGTTGTTTGCAATGGACGATGTAACGTTTGAAATGACTGAGGAAGCATTACAGTTTATTGTTAGCAAAGCGGTAGAGTACAAATTAGGTGCTCGTGGGTTACGTTCGTTATGCGAAGCTATTTTAACCGATGCAATGTTCGATATGCCAAGTTCTGATGAAAAAGAGTTTAAGGTAACAAAAGAATATGCTGAATCGAAATTAACAAAATCGGCATTAAAAAAATTAAGAGCAGCTTCTTAAAAACAGTTACTGAGAGAAATAAAAAAACCGCTAAATTTAGCGGTTTTTTTATGCTTTAACTAAGTTGTTATTCTGTTTTATGAAGCTTACTATATTGCTCTATCCATTTAGTAATCTCTTCGTCTTTTATATCATATTTGTGCATAAGATCTTCTCTTATTTGCTTTAAATATGTTTCGTTTAATACACTTTTTTCATATTCAGAAACAACTAACTGTATAAAGCTTTCAGCATACTTTTGTACAGGTTTTTTAACTTCTTTAGGTTTGTCTTCAGTAGTTTCTACTTTCTTTTCTTCCTGTTTTACAACAATCTCTTCAGTAACTTTGTTGTCAGCAATAACACCATTACTTGTTGCATACGTGGTTTTTTCGTCTTTATACCATCCTTGTGGAATGTTAGCTAATTGTTTTTCACTAACGATGATAGTTTTTATCTTATTTCCTGTAACATCCATACTTTCTAAATTAGGACAGTTTGAAACATCTAACGTAGTAAGTTGATTGTAACTAGCATATAAACTTTGAATGTTAGGGTTTTCACCAAGTATTAATGAGGTTAATTTGTTATAATCACAACTTATATAGGTTAAGTTATGGTTTTTACTTACATCTAAACGCTCAATTTTATTTTCGCTACAGTTTAAGAAACTTATAGAGGAACTTTGCGATAAGTCAATTTTTTTAATTTCATTACCAAAGCAATCCAAACGTTTTAAATTAGGAAAACTCTCTAAACCAGTTAAATCTTTAATTTTTGAGTATACATTAGGTAAATCTTTGTTTGTAACAGGATCGTTAACATTTAAGTTGGTAACATATTCTGCATCACTAATTGTTATACTACCGTTTAAACCGTTAGAATCAATTTTTAAATTAATCAAGCATTCTTCTAAGCCAATATCAGGAATACGAATGGTTTCTTGAGAATAAACATTAAATGCAAAAAATGTTGCAAAACAAAAAGGGATAATTGTTTTCATTATAAGGGGAAATTTTTGCCAAAATTATGTAATTATATGTTTTTAGCAAATTAATTTTGCCTAGAGTTTTGTTATAGTAAGATAACTTTTAAAACTAGTAGTATATTTGTTTGCTGTATTTGTATAGTATATGATAACCCAACAAACCATAGATAGAGTTTTTGAGAGCGCTCGAGTAGAGGAAGTGATAGGAGAATTCGTTCAGTTAAAAAAATCAGGGAGTAACTTTAAAGGGTTAAGTCCGTTTACTGATGAACGCACCCCTTCGTTTATGGTATCGCCGGTAAAACAAATCTGGAAAGATTTTAGTACAGGGAAAGGAGGGAATGCGATTTCTTTCTTAATGGAACACGAGCATTACACTTACCCTGAAGCAATACGTTGGTTAGCAAAAAAATACAATATTGAAATAGAAGAAACCGAGCAGTCTGATGAGGAAAAGCAACAGATGAATGAGCGTGAAAGCATGTTTTTGGTTTCTAAATTTGCCAAAGATTACTTTCACGATGTGTTGTTAAATACTCAAAATGGAAGAGCAATTGGGTTGTCTTATTTTAAAGAAAGAGGATTTAGAGAAGATACTATTGAAAAGTTTGATTTAGGATACTGTAAAGACGAATGGGACAACTTTACCAAAGCAGCACTGGCTAAAGGTTATGATTTAAAATATCTAAAATCTACTGGTTTAACCATTGTAAAAGAAGGAGGAGCAGAAGATAGAAAGTTCGACCGCTTTAAAGGGCGTGTGATGTTTCCTATCCATAGTATGTCGGGGCGTATTTTAGGTTTTGGAGGAAGAATACTTACCAACGATAAAAAAGCTGCAAAATACCTGAATTCTCCTGAGAGTGACATCTATCATAAAAGTAAAATTCTTTACGGTTTATACCAAGCTAAAAAAGAAATAGCTAAGGAAGACAACTGTTTTTTAGTAGAAGGATATACTGATGTGATTTCGTTTCACCAATCTGGTATTGAAAATGTGGTAGCATCTTCAGGTACTGCATTAACACCAGACCAAATTCGTTTGGTGAATAGATTAACACAAAACATAACCGTGCTTTTTGATGGTGATGCAGCAGGTGTTAGAGCTTCACTTCGTGGAATTGATTTAATTCTTGAACAAGGAATGAATGTTAGGGTAGTAGCCTTTCCTGAAGGAGAAGACCCTGATAGTTTTGCCAAAGCACACTCTAATGCTGAATTAAAACAATATTTAGAAGAAAAATCGCAAGATTTTATTGAATTCAAAGTTTCTTTATTAATGAAAGAAGCGGCGAATGATCCTGTAAAAAAAGCAGGATTAATTAGAGATATTGTTACAAGTATATCCAAAATCCCTGATGGTATTCAGCGAGAAGTATATGTGCAAGAATGTGCTCGTGTTATGGATATTTCAGAGAGAGTGTTATTCAGTGAACTTGCTCAATTGCTAAAAAAAGGAGCAATAGCAACGAGAAAGAGTGGTGTAGGACAAGACTCTAATCAACCACCTCCAGATTATTTCCAAGAACAAACTTCTATGGAAGCTATAAAAGGAGGGAAGGGAAAGTTACAGCAAAGTATTAATCAAATAAATATTCTAGAAAAAGAAGTGATTAGAATATTGTTATTGTATGGTAACGAAATTGTTGACTTTGTGAACTGGGTAGATGCAGTTGACGAAAGAGGTCGTCCTTTTTTAGAAAAAGAAGAATACCAAAATACGGTTTCAAACGAGCTGTACTTAAACTTACAAGAAGACGAAATAGAGTTTACCAATGAAATATTTCGATTGACCTATTATGAATTAATTCATCAATTAAATCAAGAAGAAAAAATTAAAGTAGATCATTTGGTAATGCATGAAAACCCTCAAATATCTAGTTTAGTAACTAATATTTTGATGGATGAAGAAAAATATAATTTGAGTGATTGGGAGCGTAAGGAAGTTTTTGTAACAGAAACAGTTAAAATTCTTCCAAAGTTGGTAACAGATGCTATTTTAAACTTGCGTAGAGTTTTAATTGAAGAAAAAATCAAAGAAATTATGCAAGAAAGTCAAGAACAAAAAACAATACCTAATCTAGAAGAAATAGGGAACTATACAGGGTTGAAAAAGCGTCTTTTCGAAAAACTGAACCGCGTAATTTAAGGCTGACAAATTGCTGAATGTTTAGGATTTTAAGAGTCTTAACATTTTTTTTGTAACTTTACTCGTGAAAAGAACAAGAAACCAAAGAAAAAATGAGAAGGTTGCTGCAAATTCTAGAGCTGCTTAGATTACTAGTTATATTACCTTTTAATATATCTAACGGGTAAAAAAAGAGTGCTTACCAAAGGATTAAACGACAAATGATGTCGGTTAACTTACTTTAATTCTTTAGGTATTTCACAAATAGGAATAGGAATCATTTTATGCTGATTAATTCGGTTAAGACGCGTATATATTTTATATACCTCTAACTCTCTGTCAGAAAAATCATTTACAGTTTTTCCTGTGTCTTGCATTTGCATAGCCCATTCTAATTCATCGTATGAAGCTCCAATTTGGTCTTCATCTGTTCTGCTATCACCAAATAAACCATCAGTAGGTTGTGCTTTTTGAATAGAAGAAGGAACATCTAAATATGCGGCCAATTCATAAACTTCAGACTTTACTAAATCGGCAATTGGACTTAGGTCTACACCACCATCACCATATTTAGTATAAAAACCTACACCAAAATCTTCTATTTTATTTCCTGTTCCGGCAACTAGTAAACCATGTAATCCAGCAAAATAATATAAAGTTGTCATACGTAAACGAGCACGAGTGTTTGCTAGGGCCAAATCTACTTTAGGAGAAGGCTCTACTGGAGGAACCACCGTTTTAAAATCTTCAAAAGTAGAGGTTAAGTCTGCTTCCACTTCACTCACATTACTAAAACGCTCTTTTAATAGTTTAATGTGTTCGTTCGCTCTACTTACGTGACTTTTTGCTTGATGAATTGGTAACTCAACACACAACGTAGGTAAACCAGTTTTAGCACATAATGTTGAGGTAACTGCACTATCAATTCCACCAGAAATCCCTACAACAAAACCATTTACTTTAGCATTAGTAGCATAATCTTTTAACCAGTTTATAATGTGTTCAGCAACCTTAGGAGTGTTCATTTTTGTGATATTTTAATAGTTTACAGTTAAGTTGTAAAAACTAATTTAGTAATTTCGACGTTGTAATTTAGAATGTAAATATACTAAAGTTCATGAGAAAAATTTTAGCACTAGTTAGTTTAGCTCTTATAAGTCTTTCATGTAAAAATGATGAAAGTAATAAGTTAAATGTTGATGTGTCAAATATTAATGTAACTATTAATTTAGAACGTTTTGATATTGATTTTTATACAACAAAACCAAATGAATTAAATAAGACAAAAGAAAAGTACCTTATGCTCTTTCCGTCACAACCAGATAGTGTTTGGATAAATAAGATTAATAATAAAGATGAGCAGGAGTTATTTACTGAGACACAAAAAGTCTTCTCTGATGTTGTAGAAGAAAAGGAGCAATTAACATCACTGTTTAAGCATGTAAAATATTACAATCCAAGATTTGTAAGCCCTAAAGTGATTACCATGCTAACAAATATTGATTACAACAATCGAATAGTTTATAATGATAGCTTATTGTTGATTTCTTTAGATTCCTATTTAGGAGAAGAACATGAATTTTATAATGACTACCCAGCCTATGTAAAACAAAATAATACCAAAGAACACATTGTTGTAGATGTTGCTAAAGCCATTATTAGTAAACAAATGTTACCTAGTATGGCAAGGAGTTTCATAGATAAAATGATTTACAGAGGAAAAAAAATGTATTTGTTAGATGCTTACTTACCTAACGTACCTGATGCTGTAAAAATAGGATATTCACAAAAAAAATTTGATTGGGCAAAAAGTAACGAAGAACAAATATGGATGTATTTTATAGAAAAAGATTTGTTGTACAGTACAAGTAAAGATGTTGACAAACGTTTTCTAGATTTAGCTCCATTTTCTAAGTTTTATATGGAACAAGATAGTCAATCACCTGGTAGAATAGGAGAGTGGATTGGTTGGCAAATCGTACGTTCGTACATGCAAAAGAATGATGTATCTTTGCATCAATTATTACAAACAAGTGAAGAGGAAATCTTCAAAAACTCAAGATATAAACCAAAAAGATAATGGCGATAGAGCACACATCAAAAATAACATTTAAAGTAGGATTAGATGAAAACAAAGTTCCTGAAGAAATTACTTGGAATGCGGAAGACGGAGGTATAAAAGATGAAGCATCAAAAGCAATTATGCTATCTGTTTGGGATCACAAACAAAAAGATACTTTACGTATGGATTTATGGACTAAGGATATGCCTGTAGATGAAATGAAGCAGTTTTTTCATCAAACCTTGGTGTCTATGGCAAATTCTTTTGAAAGAGCAACAAACGACGAAAAAATGAGCGCAACCATGCGTGATTTTTGTGATTACTTTGCTGAAAAGCTAGAGTTAATTCAAAAATAAAAAAAGCAGCTTTTAAAGCTGCTTTTTTTATGCTTTGTAGTTTTTTATCTTATTAATGATAGTTTCATAATCATCAGGGTTGTTTACAAAATCTAAATCCGAAACATCAACAATTAGAATGTTTAAATCAGGTTGTGTTTTGATAAAATTGCTATAACCATCGTGAATTTTTTGTAAGTAACTCGCTTCTATATTTTGCTCGTAATCGCGTCCACGTTTTTTAATGTTATCTAACAAACGTTCTGTATTTTGATACAAGTACACATATAAATCAGGCTTTGTGATTTCTTTGTACATTAAATCAAACATTTTTCGGTATAACTTATACTCATCACTGTGCAACGTAATTTGTGCAAAAATGAGCGATTTAAAAATGTAGTAATCAGAAACAATAAAGTTTTTAAATAAATCGAATTGTGCTAAATCATCAGAAAGTTGTTGATAACGGTCAGCTAAAAAACTCATTTCTAAAGGAAAAGCATAACGATCATTGTCATTATAAAACTTCGGTAAAAACGGATTATCAGCAAAACGTTCTAATACTATTTTCGCATTAAACTCGTCAGACATCATATTGGCTAACGAAGTTTTTCCAGCACCAATATTACCTTCAATAGCGATATAATTATACTTTTCAGTAATAGGGATAGGTCGCTCTAGTTTTTTATTAAGCTTTGTGATTTCTGAAGTATCAGTACAATTCTCTAGACAGATATACAAATGTTTTTTCTCTATAGGGTGGATAACATTACGTGCAATTTCAACCAAAGGAACCAGTGCAAACTTACGCTCTAACATTCGTGGATGTGGTACTATTAAGGTTTTAGAGAAGATAATTTCATCATCAAATAATAAAATATCTAAATCAATTAACCTGTCAGAATATCCTTCGGTGTTTTTTCGAGTTCTTCCAAGTTCTTTTTCTATAGAAAGTAGTCTAAGTATTAATCGTTCAGGAGGTAAATGTGTTGAAACTTTAATACAAGTATTAAAAAAGTTATTGCTATCAAATCCCCATGAAGCAGTTTCATATACAGATGCTACTTTTAATACAGCGCCTACCTTATCAGCAATTGAGTTGATTGCTAGCTGAATGTTTACAAGCTTATCTCCTTGATTGGTTCCTATAGAAATATATGTTATTCGTTGTATTTTCATGAATGGGATGCAAAGAAAACTAAAACTAAAAAAAGAAAAGCTAAAAAAAGATTTTTTATTTAAATATATTTTTGAAAATAGGGTAGGGTATTTTATTTTTCAACTGTTATAGTGTTGGATTTCTTTATAGAGTAAGATTTTCATATGATTATTGGGGAATGATCTGAAACAACTCTAAGTAAAAGACTGCTAATTTTAGTAGTCTTTTTTTTATTAAAAAGTATATAAAACAAAAAAGCAACCAAATTTGGTTGCTTTTTATATATTTAAAAAGAATAATTTTATGATTCTTTTTTCTCTTGTCTAGGTTTTCTATCGTCACGACGATTGTCGCGGTTACGATTATCACGTCCTCTATTGTCTCTATTATTATCTCTAGGTGGTCTAGCTACATAACCTTCAGGTTTAGGTAATAAAGCCTTACGAGATACTTTCTCTTTACGAGTTTTAGGGTCAGTTCCGAAATATTTTACATCTAAAATATCTCCTAAATTAACAACATCAGTAACATTGTTAGTACGTTCCCAAGCTAACTCGCTAACGTGTAATAAAACTTCATTTCCTGGAGCCTCAGTATATTCTACAACAGCACCAAAATCTAATAACTTCACTACTTTTACTTCGTAAACAGAACCTTTTTCAGGTTTAAACATCATAGACTCGATACGAGCGATAACTTTATCAATTCCTTCAGGACTTGTTCCTAATATCTCAACGATTCCCTCTTCAGTAACAGGGTCTTCGTTGATAACAATAGTAGTTTCTGTTTCTTTTTGTAACTCTTGAATGTGTTTTCCACCAGGTCCAATAAATGCTCCAATCATATCGTTAGGAATCACTCTAGTAACCATTTTAGGTGCATGAGTTTTTACTTCTGTATTAGGAGTAGCAATGGTGTCTGTTAGTTTTTCTAAGATGTGTAAACGACCATCACGAGCTTGTTTTAATGCACTTACTAAAATTTCGTAACTTAATCCTTTTACTTTAATATCCATTTGACAAGCTGTAATACCGTCAGCGGTTCCTGTTACTTTAAAGTCCATATCTCCTAAGTGATCTTCATCACCTAAAATATCAGATAAAACTGCATAACGATCACCATCAGAAATTAATCCCATTGCTATACCAGAAACAGGTTTCTTTAATTGCACACCAGCATCCATTAATGCCATAGTACCAGAACAAACGGTTGCCATAGAAGAAGAACCGTTAGACTCCAACACTTCAGATACAACTCTCACGGTATATGGGCAATCAGCAGGAATCATTCCTTTTAATGCTCTTTGCGCTAAGTTACCATGACCAACTTCTCTACGTGAAGTTCCTCTTAAAGGGCGTGCTTCTCCAGTACAAAAAGGAGGGAAATTATAATGTAAATAAAAAGTTTCTTCACCTTCGTAAGACGGCATGTCTATTTGGTTAGCCTCTCTAGAAGTCCCCAAGGTTACAGTTGCTAACGCTTGTGTTTCTCCACGTGTAAAGATAGAAGAACCGTGTGTAGATGGTAAGTAATCAACCTCACACCAAATAGGTCTAATATCTGTAGTTGTACGCCCGTCTAAACGCAATCCTTCAGCTAATGTTAACTCTCTAACAGCGTTTTTTTGTGCTTTGTTAAAGTATTTTCCAATTAAATTACCGTAGTCTTCAATTTCTTCTTCAGAAAAAGTAGCTATAATTTCTTCTTTTACTTCAGAAAAAGCTAAACCTCTTTCGGCTTTTGACGTTCCTTTTTTAGCAATGTCATAACATTTAGCATAGGCTAAATCGTTAATCTTTTTAGCTAACTCTTCATCTTCTCTTTCTGCCTCGTATTCACGAGTTTCTTTTTTACCAAAAGCTTCTGCTAAACGAACTTGAGCTGCACATTGTACTTTAATTGCTTCGTGTGCGAATTTAATAGCATCTGCCATTTCTTCTTCAGAAATCTCATCCATTTCACCTTCAACCATCATTACAGAATCTGCTGAAGCTCCAATCATCATGTCGATATCAGATTCGGCTAATTGTGCTCTGTTTGGATTGATTACAAATTCTCCATTTACTCTAGCAACACGTGCTTCAGAAATTGGGGTTTCGAAAGGAATATCTGATAATTGAATTGCAGCGGAAGCAGCTAAACCAGCTAAAGCATCTGGCATTACCTCTTCGTCATGAGACATTAATTGAACCATTACTTGTGTTTCAGCGTGATAGTCTTTTGGAAATAAAGGACGTAAAACACGGTCTACTAAACGCATTGTTAATACTTCTCCATCACTTGGTCTTGCTTCTCTTTTAAAGAAGCCTCCAGGGTAACGTCCTGCAGCTGCAAACTTTTCTCTGTAATCTACTGTTAATGGTAAAAAGTCAACATCAGATTGCTTGTAGTTAGATACTACAGTACATAATAACATTGCTTTTCCCATCTGAACAACAACTGAACCGTGTGCTTGTTTTGCTAATTTACCGGTTTCTAACGAGATGGTTCTTCCATCTCCAAGGTCTATGACCTCTCTAAATACTTTTGGAATCATAAATTTTAATTCTAATGTTTTTGTTTTGTTTGTTGTTGTGTTGTTGTTGCTCCAATGGAAAATCAAAATTGTTGTTAGTAATTTTGAGCTTTTTATATATAAATTTCTGTTTGTTAGTCAGAAATAAATTTCATGTAAAAATAAAAAAGAGGCACGTTTATAGAGCCTCTTTTTTTGTAGAATTATTTTCTAATTCCTAATTCTTTAATAATCGCACGATATCTGTTAATCTCTTTTTTCTTTAGATAATCTAACAAGCTTCTACGCTTACCTACCATACGTACTAATGAGCGCTCTGTGTTAAAATCTTTACGATTTTTCTTTAAGTGCTCAGTTAAGTGGTTAATTCTGTGCGTAAATAACGCGATTTGACCTTCTGCAGTACCAGTATCATTTGCTCCTTTACCGTGTTTTGCGAAGATTTGTTCTTTAACTTCTTTTGTTAAATACATGCCAATATTATTTAAATGATTATTATGTACTCAATGCATTCACATTGAAGTTGCAAATGTACGATTATTTTTTGGAAAGGAAATGGAAAAAGTTAGAAAGCAAAAAAGCTAGCAAACGCCAGCTTTTTTGTTATGCTCTTACAGGTTGATTCTGTGTTAAATCTATATATAAGTTGATTTGTTTTTTTAAGTCTTTTCGCTCAAAAATTGCATCTAAGAAGCCATGCTCTAATAAAAACTCTGAACGTTGAAACCCTTCAGGTAAATCTTTACCAGTAGTATCTTTTACAATACGAGGGCCAGCAAAACCTATTAACGCATTTGGTTCTGCAATGTTAATGTCTCCCAACATAGCAAAAGAAGCTGTCGTTCCTCCTGTTGTAGGATCGGTACATAAAGATATGTATGGAATTTTGGCATCTGCTAATTGTGCAAGTTTAGCAGAAGTTTTAGCTAACTGCATTAAAGAAAGCGAAGCTTCCTGCATACGAGCTCCTCCTGATTTAGAAATCATTAAAAAAGGAATGTTGTTTTTGATTGAGTAATCAATAGCTCGTGCTATTTTTTCTCCAACGACACTACCCATAGAACCTCCGATGAAAGCAAAATCCATAGAAGCAACTACTAAATCTTTTCCCATTGATTTACCTACGGCAGTACGTACAGCATCTTTTAATCCTGTTTTTTTCTGAGCTGCTTTTAATTTTTCAGGGTACTTTTTAGTGTCTTCAAACTTTAAAGGATCTTTAGCTGATAACTTAGGATCTAATTCTTTGAATTTATTATCATCAAAAAAAATTTCAAAATATTCTTTACTACCTATACGCACGTGGTATCCATCTTCTGGACTTACGTATAAATTCTTTTTTAACTCGTCGGTATCAATTATTTTTCCACTTGGGGTTTTATACCACAAGCCTTTAGGTGTGTCTTTTTTTTCTTCTGTTGGGGTTTGAATCCCTTTGTCTTTACGTTTAAACCAAGCCATAATTTAGTTTTTTATTCTTTAGTTGTTTGGTTTTCCTTTTTCAAAGAATATTATAATGTGTTTACATTATTTAAATCTTCAAAAGCTTTCTTTAATCGAGCCTTGAAGGTTTGTTCTCCTTCACGTAACCATTTACGAGGGTCATAATACTTCTTATTAGGAACATCACCTCCTTCAGGGTTACCAATTTGAGATTGCAAATATGCAGATTTTTCTTTCATATAATCACGAACACCTTCGGTAAATGCATATTGTAAATCAGTATCGATATTCATTTTAATAACTCCGTAGCTAATTGCTTCGCGAATTTCTTCTAAAGTAGAACCTGATCCTCCGTGAAATACAAAGTCAATTGTATTGTAGGGAACGTTATATTTTTCTGAAATATACTCTTGAGAATTCTTTAAAATTTTTGGAGTTAATTTTACATTTCCAGGTTTGTATACTCCGTGGACATTTCCAAAAGCAGCAGCGATTGTAAATTGTGGGCTAACTTTCATTAACTCTTCATAGGCATAAGCTACTTCTTCTGGTTGTGTATATAACTTAGATACATCTACATCAGAATTATCAACACCATCTTCTTCACCACCAGTAATTCCTAATTCAATTTCTAAAGTCATTCCCATTTTACTCATACGAGCAAGGTATTCTTTACAAATTTCAATATTTTCTTCTATTGGTTCTTCACTTAAATCAATCATGTGAGAACTGTATAAAGGTTTTCCTGTTTCTCTATAAAATTGCTCACTAGCATCTAATAAACCATCAATCCAAGGTAATAGTTTTTTAGCTGCATGATCGGTATGTAAAATAACAGGAACTCCATAAGCTTCTGCTAATAAATGTATATGTTTAGCACCTGCTACTGCACCAGCAATAGCAGCCTTTTCGTTGTCGTTTGTTAAGCCTTTACCTGCATTGAATTGAGCACCTCCATTAGAAAATTGGATTATTACAGGCGAGTTAAGTTCTTTAGCTGTTTCTAAAACACCGTTAATAGTGTTTGATCCAACAACATTAACAGCAGGTAAAGCAAAGCCTTTTTGTTTTGCTAATTCAAAAATTTCTTGAACTTCTTTTCCGGTGGCAACTCCAGGTTTAATCATTTTTTATTTGTTTAGTAGTGTGTTACATAAATTATGGAACAAATCTACACTTTTTTATACAAGTTGCGATAAATTTTTAATAGAAAGTACTTTGTTAGAAGGGGTAGTTTATACCGATATTTAGTACAGAGTTAGAGAAATTGAAGTTTTGAAACCACTTATTTTTAGTTAGATACGGTTCGTGCGCTTTGAATCCTAAATCTAGTCTAGCAATTAAAAATTTAAAGTCATAACGAAGCCCAAAACCAGCTCCTACAGCCATATTTTTTAACGATTTAAAACCATTAAATTTAGCGGGATCATCAACAAAATCCGTGTTAGTTATGTCCCAAATATTTCCAGCGTCTACAAATAAAGCAGATTTTAAAGAACCAAAAACGTTAAAACGGTATTCAAAGCTAGTTAAAAACTTCAAACTACCGATGTTGTATTCAAGAACTGGAGCTCGTGTACCAGGACCTAAATCATAGGTTCTCCATGCACGTATATCGTTAGAACCTCCTGCAAAATAACTGCGAGAAAAAGGAACTCCAGAATTATCGTAAGTAAAAATAGCTCCAAGAAAAGTTCTGTGTGCTAAAACATTGTTGTCACCTAAGTCCCAATATTTTTTATACTCAATATCTGTTTTAAAATATTGAGCAATAGGAATTTTAAAAACAGTTTTTTGCCCAGAACTATTGGTCTTATTTGATAAAAGTCCCATAATGTTCCCAGAGTTAGCAATTCTAAACTTAAAAAAAGAAAAGCTAGCATCTTTAATGCTTTCTTGATTATTATAGGTATAACTGTAGGCTATTTCTGGAATTAAAAAGTCGGAGGTTACAATATTATATCTGTTAGCAAGGTTTAAGACATTTTGAAACTCAGTTGGGTTTGATGCTGCAAAATTAGCATCAGTAAGAACGCCTGAAATGAAGTTAATTATTTCACCAGAGTTACTAGGTGTATTGTCTGGAAATGTATATGAAGGGTCATAAATCTCAGCAACTTCAGACAATTTTCGATATTCAGAATTATATATGGAAAAATAATTATCAACATTCAGGTTTCTAATATATTGAGTATTTAATAACTCTAATTGAATAGACTTTCTTTTGTTATAGTCCCATTTATAATCTATACCAACAGATATGTTTTGTTTATCTAATCCTATATTTTTTTGAATACCTATACCTGAGTAGAACTTAGTTCTAGGAAACATTCTTTTTGGAACCAATTTATGTAATCCGAAAGGAGCCATAAATCGAGGAACTTCTAGTGAAATATCTGAACCTATTTCCCAACCAGGTCCATTATTAGAGTTAAAATAAGAACCAAAAGCAGAGAGTTTAAAAAGCTCAGCACCTTTAAATGTATTTCTATTGGTTAATGAAAATTTTAAAGAAACATCAAAGTTACGAATATTGGAACGTGATAACTCGGATTCAAAACCTAAAGTGTATTTCTCTATAGGGGTTAAATATACATTTGCTTCTAGCTCGTTTTCACTTAATTCATTATATCGAATAGAGGTTGCTTTGAAGTTTTTTAATCCTCTTAAGTGGGTACGAGTTAAATTTCTAAGAGAATCACTATAAACAGTATTGGGTTTTATAAATAGCGACTGTGATAAGTACTTAGGGTTGTATTTTAATTTTCGAAGAGCGTAAAAGTTAATTCCTTTATAAGAGGTGGTGTCCTTGTGTTTAGAGTTTCTAGTACTATAAGTATAGTCGGTAAAAACATTTACTTTCTTTAGCTTTTGAATTTGAAAAGGAACGGTTTTGTCAGAAATATTAATATCTACGTCAGTTTTTTCATAGTTTTTTAAAGTATCATTTTCAAATGAAATATAATTTTCATTAAAATGATAGACTCCTTTGTTTCTAAAAAGTTTTACAAGTCGATTTGCTTCTTTTATGAAGTTGTCATTTTTATAATGATCTCCAGATTTTAAATAGCTTTTGTCTTTTGTTAGTTGGTATAAAGAATCTAAAACAGGTGATGTAATAAAGGTTTTTATGGTGTCTAAATAAGAAGGATTTCCTTTTGTAATATGATAACTAACTTTTCCTTTCTTTTTACTGATAGTATCCTTTTTAGAAGAAACGTTGGCTCTAAAATATCCTTCAGTTTGATAGTAAGCTTTTAAATTATTTACAGTCCTACTAGTTTTTTTGTCATCAATTATAATTGGAGCTTGTCCACTTGTTAAAAACCAATTATTAAACCCAATAAATGTTTTAGCTACAGCAATACTTTGTTTTTCAGAGAAAATATCTTTGTAAAAATTGTAGGTTTTTGGATGTTTTTTTGCCCATTCACTTGGGGTTTTAGGAGCTTCTGGATTTCCTAAATTATAAAAATGCAAAGATAAAGGCATCCCTAGAGCCTTAGCGTTAGGACGTTGCATTAGTAGTTCAGTAATGTTATCACTAGAGTTTTTTACACTGTCAATATATACCGTGTTTTTGGCTAGCAATAACTCGTTTTCTTTAACATATTTAATCGTGCTACATGAGCTGAATAAGACTACTAATAAAAAGAAGAAAGAAAGTTTTTTCATTAACTTTACACCTCGTATTAAGAATCAAAAATACTATTTTTTAGTGGTTTTAGAGTGTTAAAAACAATTTAATGAGTTTATCTAAAAACAATATAAAGTTAATAACTAGTTTACAACAAAAAAAGTATAGACAGAAGCATCAATTATTTGTAGCAGAAGGAGTGAAGGTGGTTAGTGAATTACTTGCATCTTCTTTAAAAGTAGAACAATTATATACTACTGATGAGTCATTTATGACTTTAAAAGAAGTAGAGGTTGTTTTGATTTCTGAAAATGAGTTGAAAAAAGTAAGTACTCTAAAAAAACCAAATAAGGTATTAGGTCTGTTTAAGATTCCGAAAGATGAAGAAATTAATAAAAACAGTTTTATTGTTGCTTTAGATGGAGTTAACGACCCAGGGAATTTAGGAACAATTATCCGTCTATGCGATTGGTTTGGGATTTCTGAGTTGGTATGTTCTAAAAATACGGTTGATTGTTATAATCAAAAGGTGGTACAATCTACTATGGGATCGTTAACAAGAGTTCAGGTTTCATATGTTGACCTACCTGAATTTTTAAAGAGTACTTCATTGCCTATTTATACAGCAGATATGGATGGTGAAAATGTATACACTACATCATTACCTAAACAAGCAGTTTTAGTAATGGGAAATGAGGCAAATGGAATTTCTCCTGAAATTGCTGATATTGTAAAAAACACTGTAACCATCCCAAGGTTTGGTGAGTTACAACAAACTGAAAGTTTAAATGTAGCAACAGCAACAGCTATATTACTAAGTGAGTTTAAAAGAGAATTAACTTAACTGATAAAACTAAATCGCTATTGCTTGATTTTTTCAGAAAAAGCTTCTAATTCTTCTTTATAAAGAGCGTCAGTGTTTTGGTGAAAATTGAAAGATAGGTTAGTTAGTTCTTGTTATTTTAAGAGAGAGTTAAAAAGAGAAACCCTTTGTTCTTTACTAAAGAACAAAGGGTTTGTTATTATAGTTTTTAAGCTCTTTAAAACTTAAAATAATCCATTTATTTGAGCATCTATTCTGTCAATAATAGAACCTAAGTCTTCCTGATTATCAACAAAATCTAAATTATCTACATCAATAATTAATAACTTTCCTTTAGTATACTGGCTAATCCAAGCTTCATAGCGTTCATTTAATCGACTTAAATAATCGATACTAATAGAGTTTTCATACTCCCTGCCTCGTTTATGAATTTGACCTACTAATGTAGAAATATCTGCACGTAAATAAATTAATAAATCAGGTGGAGTTACCAAGTTTTCCATTAATTCAAATAGAGAAGAATAGTTGCTATAATCTCTATTTGTCATTAATCCCATTGCATGTAAGTTGGGTGCGAAAATATGAGCGTCTTCGTAAATAGTTCGATCTTGAATTATTTTTTTACCAGATTTACGTAGCTCTAGTACCTGACGAAAACGACTATTTAAAAAGTAAACTTGTAAATTAAAAGACCAACGTTCCATTTCGGCATAAAAGTCATCTAAATACGGGTTTTCATCAACTGATTCAAAATGAGCTTCCCAATTGTAGTGCTTTGCTAATAATTTTGTTAAAGTGGTTTTACCCGCGCCAATGTTCCCGGCAATTGCTACGTGCATAATTATTTGTTGTAAAGTGTTTTTTTATATTGCTGGCACTGCCAGATTAGGGGACGGTAAAATTACATAAAAAAAGGAACTCATAAACAATTTAACAGATCAATTTATAACCATAGCCTCTTATGTTTATAATTTGAATATTCTCATCGTGTTTTAGCTTCTTTCTCAGCTTAGAAATAAAAACATCCATACTTCGAGCATTAAAAAAATCGTCATCTCCCCATAATTTTTTTAAAATAAAAGACCTGTCTAAAACTTCATTTTTCTTTTGTGATAGGTGGAATAGTAATTCAGATTCTCGATGTGTTAATTTTTTACAATCATTATTAAAAGACAAAACTTGCTTGGTGTAGTTAAAAGTATAATTACCAATGTTAATTGCGTCGTAGTTCTTTTTTAACTCAACTCTGTTTAACAATGAGTGAATACGAACAATTAATTCTTCCATTGAAAAAGGTTTTTTAAGATAGTCATTTCCACCGTGCTCAAAACCTTCAACAACATCTTTAGCTTGCGATTTTGCAGTTAAAAAAATAATAGGAAGATGTTTGTTCTCTTGTCGAATCTCTTTAGCTAGTGTAAAACCATCTTTTTTAGGCATCATTACGTCTAAAACTAAAATATCAGGAGGATTTACTTGATAAATTTCATAAGCTTCTTCTCCATTAAGAGCATGAAACACTTTAAAATTTCTAGTTTCTAAACTTTCTTTTACAATTTGGCCTAAACTAGGTTCGTCTTCTGCCAACAACACTTTAATAGTTTTACTCATTATTTAAAACAATTTTAAAAAGGGTATTATTCGGTTTTGAAATTAAGGATATAACACCTTTATGTTTTTCAATAATCTTTTTAGTATAATATAAGCCTATCCCAAAACCTTTTACATCATGGGTGTTTCCTTTTGGAATACGGTAAAACTGATCGAATATTTTTTCTTGTTGATTTTTGTCAATTCCCTTACCGTTGTCTGCTACAGTTATTTCAATAGCGTTTAATACTTGGTTAATATGTACCTCTATTTTGTTTCCACCATATTTGATCGCATTATCTAATAAGTTTGAAATGGCATTCTCAAAATGAAATACATCAATATCTGTCACTATTTCATGTTTGTTTGATGAGAATTGAATTGTCTTTTCAGAGTTGGTAAACTGATGTTTTTTAGTGTTGTTTTCTATTAACTCAACTAAATTGACAGGTTCTTTCTTTAAAAGTAATTTTTCGCTATCAAGGGTAGCAGTTTCTAATAACTTTTCAACCATTAAATGTAGTTTTTCTATTTGTACAGATGAAATAGAAATGTATTTTTTAGTTTTTTCTTTGTCATCTATAGCATTAAAATTATTAATAGCTTCTAGCGCAGTTGAAACAGTAGTTATAGGGGTTTTAAATTCGTGAGTAATGTTGCTTATTAAATCATTTTTAATTTCAGCCAGTTCTTTTTGTTGATTGATAATTTTTAACAGGTAAAAAAGACTCATTACAACAGCTAATGAAAGGAGAAGAGATAGAATAATTCCTGTCGAACTTCTTTTAAGAATCTCACTTGACGGATTCTCATATAATAGGGTTAGCTTTTCATCACTTTTAACATAAGTAGACTTAGCATCACTTTGTAGGAATTGTATAGATACTCCTTCCTTTTTTGATGAGTAAAATAGGGTGTCATGTTTAAAGTGATTTAAGTAAAAAGGAGTTGAAATACCTTTAGTTGTTAATTGTTTTTTTATAATTGAATCTAGTTTTCCATGATTTAAAGCATCATTTTGAACAGAAATAAAAATGGTTTGTAATCCTTTTATTAGCTTTAAGCTATCGGTAGCTTTCTTTCCTTTAAAAACTTTTACCTCTTTAATTCCAGAAGAGTCTATATGAATGCCAGATGTATGGGGTTTATTAAATTGAGTAACCTGAGTGATTTTAGAATATTTTTCAGGGGTTGAATCTTTAATTTTATTTTCTATATCAAGTAAAAGTGAGTCAACAAAATAAGAATTCATCTTTTTAAACTCTTTTGGATCATCTGTTTTAATGTCAAAAGAAGAAATTTTAAATTCTATACTGTCCTTCTTTTTATCAACTTGTGAAGAGAAGACTTTCTTCCAAATATTTTTATTGCTGAGATTGCTTTTTGAAGTTGTTTTACCAGATTCTACGATGGCAAAAAAGTTTTGTTTGGTTAAAGCAGCGTAATACTCTTCAACAGCATTATCTAAACTTAATTGAATTTCATTTATAACACGTTGCTTGTTTTGTTGATAGTTTTTATAGTTCCAATAAAACTGAATCAAAATTGTGGTAATAATTGTAAGGCTAATTAAATATAGTACCCAGCGATGTTTTTTTGTGTTCATGTTTCAAAGATAGAATGTTAAAACGAATAAAAACACCGGTTAACACTCGTTAACACTCATTAACTCAAAAAGATAATATCACTAAGCATATTTGTAGTGTTTAATATAAATACTAAAAAAATGAAAAATGTTACATTATTCATATTGTTGTTAAGTGCATCAATGTTTTCGCAAAATTTTCAAGGAAAAGCTACTTATAAGACTCATAGAAAAATCGATTTTAAAATAGATAATGATAAAAATGGCAAGGGAGCGGCAAACTCTGAAATGCAAAAAAAAATACAAGCGCAATTAATGAAGCAGTTTCAGCAAACCTACACGTTAAATTTTGATCAATCAGCATCTACCTACAAACAAAATAAAAAACTTTCTTCACCTCAAGTTCAAACAGGAGGAGTGCAAATTCAAATAATGGGTAGTGGAGGAGGAACTGATGTGTTGTATAAAAACATAAAAGATAAAAGGTATGTGAACAAAACTGAGATAAGCGGTAAACGTTTTTTAATAAAAGACAAGTTAGAAAACTTTGATTGGAAAATGACGGGAGAAACTAAGAATATTGGAAACTATACTTGTTATAAGGCTACTAAAAAAAGAAAAGAAACCAGAACTTCAATGTCTATGACCGATGGGGAAACAGAAGAAAAAAAAGAAGAAGTAACTATTGAAACTGTGGCTTGGTATACTCCTGAAATTCCTATTAGTAATGGTCCAGGACAGTTTTGGGGTTTGCCAGGATTGATTTTAGAAGTACAAGATGGAAACCTTACTATTGTTTGTTCAGAAATCGTTTTAAATCCGTCAGAAAAAATAGAAATAAAAGAACCTACCAAAGGTAAAAAGGTTATTCAAAAGGAGTTCGATACTATAATGGATGAACATACTAAAGATATAAAGGAACGTTTTAGAAACAAACGAAAAAGTAAGGATGGAAATTCTTTTCAAATAGAAATACAAGGATAGTTAGACTGTGTTAAACCTTTTATGTTTTTGAAAGTCTAACTCTTAACTACAAAAAGTTATAAGTATCATTTAAAAACGAAAGTAATGAAAGGTTTAGTTACAGTTCTTCTCTTATGTGTTTCCAGCACTGTTTTTTCACAAACTAATTTTCAAGGAAAAGCAATTTATCAATCAAAGACAACTATAGACCCTAATTTTGGAGGTCGACAATTATCTGAAGAACGAAAGAAACAAGTTTTACAACGTATGAAAAGCATGTTAGAGAAAACATATGTTTTAAATTTTAATAGAAGTAAATCTATCTATAAGGAGGAAGAAAAGCTAGAAGCTCCTGGTACAAATAAAGGGTTTCGGTTTGGAGGTTTTACTGGTGGAGGAACAATTTACAAGGACTTTAAGGAGAGGAAGTTGCTAGAGTCTACAGAGTTTTTTGGAAAGAAATTTTTGATTTCAGAAAATAGAGAACAGCCAACATGGGAACTTGGAGAGGAAACAAAACAAATAGGCGATTATACATGTTTTAAAGCAACCATGGTAAAGAAAGCGACAGATTTTGATTGGGGGAACTTACGAAGAAGAGGTAGAGCTACTAAGGTAAAACGAGATACTTCTACCGTTAAAAAAGTAACTAAAAACCTTGAAGTTCCTAAAGAAGTTTTAGTCACAGCTTGGTATACACCAGAAATACCCGTAAGTAGCGGGCCTGGAAATTATTGGGGGTTACCAGGACTTATATTAGAAATTAATGAGGGTAGAACCACAATACTTTGTTCGGAAATAATAATGAACTCTTCTGAGAAAGCAGAAATAAAAGAACCTATTAAAGGGAAAAAAATAACAAGAGAAAAATATAATAAGGTTGTAAAAGAAAAGATGGAAGAAATGAGAGAGCGATTTAGAAATAGGCGTGGAGATAGAGGAGGAAGAAACTTCCGTTAAACTACAATAACCTACTTAATAAGAAAATAATATAATGAAAAAATTATTACTGATAGCTGTTTGCTTAGCTACTTGGGCTTCTAGTGCTCAAATTACACTGAAAGGGGTTGTAAAAGATAGTATTGGAACCCCGCTAGAAATGGCAAATGTAATTGCCATAAACAAAACAACTAAAAAACTAGATTCTTATGGTTTCACGGATGCAGAAGGGAATTATAAATTAAATCTAGTTAAAAATACTACTTATAGTATAAAGGTAAGTTATATAGGTTTGAAAACGGAAGAAGTTGATGTAGAAACAAAAGACAGTAACTTGCTTAAAGACCTTGTTTTAGAAGGAGATGATAGTCTAGATGAAGTAAATATAACTTATAAAATGCCTGTAACTGTTAAAGGTGATACAATAGTGTATGATGCGGATAGTTTTAAAAGCGGAACTGAAAAAAAGTTAGGAGATGTACTTCAAAAACTACCAGGAGTTGAAGTAAATGATGATGGAGAAATTGAAGTAGAAGGAAAAACAGTTAAAAAGGTGATGGTTGAAGGAAAAGATTTTTTTGATGGAGATTCTAAATTAGCGACTAAAAATATCCCTGCAAATGCTATTGATAAAGTTCAGGTACTCAAAAATCATAGTGAAGTAGGGCAAATGAGTAGTGTTACTGATAATGAGGATAATGTTGTTATAAATATTAAATTAAAAGAAGGGAAAAAGAATTTTTGGTTTGGAGAAGTTGCTGCTGGTTTAGGGTTAGGTATGGAAGATAGTCGATACATAGCACATCCAAAACTATTTTATTACAGTCCAAAATATAGCTTAAATATTATTACAGATATGAATAATATAGGAGAAGTGCCTTTTACTATGAGAGACTATTTTAAATTCACAGGAGGCTTTAGACAGTTTGGAGATAATAATGGAACAAATTTTAATGTAGGGTCTAACGATATTGCTTTTTTAACTTTAAAAAATAATAGAGCGAAAGAAATTGAATTGAAATTTGGTGCTTTAAACTTTAGTTATTCTCCAAAGAAAACTTGGGATATTAGTGGGTTTGCTATCTATTCAGGAAATGAAACAGATATGGAAGAAACTACGCAACGTGTGTATTCAAATGCAGGAGTTGATGCAAATAGTTTACCTCCGTATGATGAGAATAATCCGTCTTCAATAAAGTATATTGATACCGAGCAAACACAAGATGTAACAAATCAAAAAAGTGATTTAGGTTTGTTTAAATTAAGCTCAAGTTACAAGCCAAATGCAAATAATCAATTTGATTATGATATTTTTGCAAAGGTTTCAAAACAGCAGCAATTACAAACAACATTCTCGTCAAGAACTTATTTGAATGCAGATAATGAGGTTGTGCCAATTAATCAAGTATTAGAGCAAAGTCCGTTTTCCATCAATCAAAATTTAAACTATTATTATACACTAAACGACAAAAATATTTTTGCTTTTGAGGCACAACATTTATGGCAGAATGAAGATCCGTTTTACAATGCTGAACTAGAAAAGTTATCTTTTTATAACTTATTATCGTTAACAAATGTTAATCCAAATCCGGGAGACCATAATTTATTTAATGTAAGTCAGAATAAAAGAATAAAAACAAACAAGTTAGATGCGAAATTAGATTACTATTATGTACTTAACTCTAAAAGTAATTTAAATATAACTTTGGGTGCTACCTTAAGTAATCAAGAATTTAACTCAACTATTTTTGAAGTTTTAGAAGGAAATAAAAATGAAATTACTGAACCCAATACAGTTAACGATGTAGGTTTTTCTTTTGATGATTTGTATATGGGTTTACATTATAAATTCATAACAGGTATTTTTACTTTTAATCAAGGTTTCACATTACATAACTACGTGTCAAAAAATACACAGTTAGAATCAGTCTATGAAAATAGTTTTACTAAACTTTTACCAGATGCTTCGGTGAAAATTAACTTGAAAAAATCAGAGACATTACGTTTAAACTATGCCATGCAAACTAGTTTTACTGATGTAAATCAATTAGCAGAAGGTTATGTTTTTAATAATTACAATAGTTTATATTCAGGAAATAGAACTCTTGAAAACTCATTATATCATAATATAAACTTGAATTATTTTAGTTTTAATATGTTTAATTACACCAATGTTTTTGGATCAATTAATTATAGCAAGCGTATTAAAGAAATTAAGAGCAATACAGCGTTTATTGATGTTAACCAAGTGAGAACCTCAGTAAACTCTGCTTTTCCTGATGAGTCTATTTCAGTAAGAGCAAACTTTCAAAAGAGTTTTAGAAAGTTTAAACTACGATTAGGAGGTAATGTGTCTTATGGAAAATCGAATAGTTTAATAACTGATCGACAAACGAATGAAACAAGAAATAGGTTAGCGAAAACATTTTCACAAACATATACTTCAAAATTCAGTACAAACTTTAAAGAAGCTCCGAATTTTGATGTAGGTTATAACGTGTCTATAAACAATTCAGATATTGGAGGAGTTGAAAACACTTTTACAACCCATAGTCCGTATATAAATTTTGATGCTTTTTTCTTAAAGGAATTTATTTTTACATCAAAGTATACCTATAATAGCGTATTTAATAATGGTAAAACAATTGATAGTTATGGTTTTTTAAGAGCAGATATTACGTATCAGAAAAAAGACAGTAAATGGGAGTATAAAGTAGGGGTTACAAATCTATTAAATTCAACAGGATTGAATCAGAATAGTAGTAATGATATTTATGTGAGTAATTCTTCGTATGTAATTCAGCCTAGAATAGCCATGTTTACAGTAAAATATAATTTGTAAAACACAAAGCAACCCAATTTTGGGTTGCTTTGTGTTTTTTAGATTTAAAAATAGTTATTTAATAGCTATTTTTCTTGTTACTTGTTTGCCAGCATTTTCAATTTGTAAAAGGTAAAGTCCGCTAGCAGCTTTAGTTAATTGTACTTTTTCATTAAATTGACTAGAAACAGTTGAGAACTTTTGTGTTTCAAGTAATCTTCCTCTAAAATCAAAAAGCCTTATAATTGTTAAGTTTTTATCCTTTACAGTGAATTTAAATTTTTCAAAAGCTTTTCCAGAATCTATTGGGATTGGACCTATTTCTAAGTCATCAAACAACGTATTGTCTGTAGCAAAGCTTTCTTGAATAGTAATAGTATAATCTTCGACCTCACCATTAAAGTTTAACCCACAAGAATTTGGATTACTATCTTGTCTTGTAGAAATTCTCATAGTTGTAGAGCCTAATAGAGCATCTTCAGGAACGATAACAGAAAGAGTATTAGAAGTTAAGTCATAAGTTTCATTAGCATCAAATGCACAGTTTTGGTTCCAGTCTATCCAAGCAAAAGTATTTATGTCGCTGTTCTCAGTTGTGTTGATAGTAGTTGTTAAATCGTAGCTTTCACCCCTAACTACTTGCGTCGTTGTTGATTTAAAATCTGAATACCCATTTGTTTTATTTGAATCATTATTAATACTATTAAAAGTAACATTCGTAATACTTAATTGTGACTCAGTATTACCAGAAGAATTACATAGGTTATCATTTACGTTTAAAAGTATATCTACTGACTTAGTCATTGAACCTGATGCTGCAGTAACTGTAATTGTGTAATCTCCTGTATCTACTTCTTTGGCGGTTAAATTACTTACTGTTAAGGTAAACTTGCCACTAGCATTCATACTAGTAGGACTCAAAGTTACAGTGTCAGTTGGAACTCCTGAATAAGAAAGATTGACAGTTTCATTAAACCCATACAAAGCTGTATAATCAAAATCAAAGGTTACTTCATTAGTCGCTTGTTTACATACAGACATATCTCCAGTACTGTTTGAAATAGAGAAAGTAGGTTCTAAAACTGTAATAGTATAGTCTTCTATTTCACCATTAAAATTTAATCCACAAGAATTAGGATCGTTGTTTAATCTTGTTGAAACCCTCATAATTGTTGGTCCTGTTGGAATACCTTCAGGAACAGCAACAGAAATAGTATTAGATGAGGTTAAGTCATAGGTTTCATTAGCATCAAAAACACAATTTTGGTTCCAATCAATCCAAGCAAATGTTTTTATGTTACTATTTCCATCAGTATTGATAGAAGTAGTTAAATTATAGTTTTCACCTCTAACAACGTCTGTGCTTTGGCTAGTAAAGTCTGAATAACCAGTTGTTTTGGTAGAGTTATTATTAATACTATTAAAAGTAACATTAGTAATACCTAATTGAGATACAATATTACCAGAAGAGTTACAAAGACTATCGTTTACGTTTAATAGTATGTCTACAGATTTGGTTATTGAGCCTGATGTAGCAGTAACTGTAATTGTGTGATTTCCTTTAGTAACCTTTGTAAGGTCTGTTACAGTTAAGGTAAACTTTCCGCTAGTATTAATTGTAGAGTTGCTTAATGTAACTATAGAATTAGCAGGGGCTCCAGAGTAAGATAAATTAACTGTTTCATTAAAACCGTACAAAGCATTATAGTCAAAATCAAAAACTAGCTCATTTGTAGCTACTTTACATACAGAGATGTCTCCAGTATTATTAACTATTGAATAAGTAGGCGCTGTTGGGAAAATTGTTAAGTTGGTGTTATTAATATTGTAAAAAATGTTATCTGCTGCTTCAACTAATATTCGAGCATTAGCTGTGGGAGTATCAGGTATAACAATGTCTTCTGAACCGTCATTAGGTGTATTGCTTTTTAAAGTAATAGGAAAAGTAAGCCCTCCATCTGTTGAAAGTTTTATATTTACATTAGCACAATTAATAGGAGCTTGGTCTGTAGCTCCTTTACTCCAAGTAATAGTTTGAGTAGAACTAACTCCCCAAGATACAGCAGAACTAGGGCTAGTAACGGTAAAAGCCTCAGCATTTGTAACAGTCACTTTTATATCATCTCTAGCAGAGTTACCTCCTCCAGCATGATTATCTCTTACTGTAAAAGCAAAGTCTAATTCTCTAGCAACTGATGGTAAAACCTCCCATTCTGTAGAAGTGTTTCCGCTTAGAACGGTTGAAAGAGCGGGAAAGTATCTGTTTGGAGATTTAGAAGGAGATAATGATCTAAACATAGGTCCGCCAGTGTTTGTGGGTAATGGAGACATTGTTGCGGTTTCATTATCAATTTGCTCCCAGGTATATGTCAAAGAAGATGTTCCGTCAGCATCAGTGGCTTGTCCTTTTAAAATAAATGGAGTAGATTTAGGTATACTTACATTATTTCCTGCGTTAGCAGTAGGAGCATTATTACCTGTACTTGTTGAGGTAGCACAACTTCCTGTTCCTTGTACATGGCTCCACATTTGAGCTATACTAACAGCGTGAAAATAATCGTCACTTACATTTTGTACATTTGGTGAACAGATACCAGCATACCCCATAATTGTAGAACCACTTCCAGGTTCAACAGCTGTACTAGTACTTCTGTTCCCATCACAAGAATTATTAAATGTATGAGTAGCTCCGAATTGATGTCCAACTTCATGAGCAACATAATCTATATCGTAAGTATCTCCTATAGGTCGACTTCTTCCTGTAACTCCTTGAGCCTTATAGTTTGTAGCACAAACAGAGTTTAGCTGAGCTAGTCCTCCTGCTCCAGTACTAAACGTATGTCCAATATCATAATTAGCATCACCAATAATTTCATCACATTTTTCTTGACTTTCATCAATCAAGGTTCTGGCACTATCATTTGTTAAGCCATCTGTATCAGCATCTAAAAAGATTAAAGCATCATTATTGTCTACGATAACCATTCTTACAGCTAAATCTCTTTCATAAACCTCATTAACACGAGTAATTGTAGTATTCATAGCAGATAGTACAGCTGCTTTTTTTTCTGTATCACTAGCTGTTAATGGTACTCCTTGATTATTTATATGGAATTGAGCATATTCACCAGTACAAGCTATAGCCATTCTATAAGTTCGTAAGTTACCATCATTAGCATTTCTTCTTTGGCGTGGCGATATATTTTCGTCTTGTATAGCGTCTTCAACTTCACACAAAAATTCATCTTTAGAAGGAGATAAGCTGCTCTTTTTATATATTATATACTCTTTATAGTCCTTAGTATAAGGGTTTATGTATGAAGTACCTTCATTTGCTGAAAAAATGATTGCGTGAACTCCATCTTTTCCAATACTTATTTTGGCTGAAGAGGAAGGGTTGTCAATTCCCTGTGCTGAAAAAGATTTAATCATAGGGAACTTCTCGGCTAAACCTGATGCTAAATAAGGGGTTTCCTTTATTGAAAAACTCTCTAGTTTTCCATTAGCATTAGGAAGTTGTATAATTTTTGAATTAGGTGCACTTTTAGACTTTAAGTTTGGTAATGTGTTTTTAAATACATCTAAATCCAAACTCATTAAAACGTATTGTTTTGGTGAAGAGTTTGTACTGAAAGTTTGTTTTTTTTGTTGAGCAATAGCACCTTTATGAACTCTTGTCCATAGTTGTTGTGAATACAAGCTAACTATTGAAAAGTAGAAAGCAACTAAAAAAGGAAGGGTACTTTTTTTAAACATGATTTTTGTAATTGATATACGTTTAGTTTATAACAGTAAAACTCTAAATTTCCCTACCTTTGTAAGGTAGTTTAGCGGCACAATTTATGAATAAAAAAATAAGAATTAGTGATCTAGGAAGAAAAGATTACAAGGAAACATGGGATTACCAAACAAACCTTTTAGATGAAATAGTATCATTAAAAAGAGAGAGAAGGAATGGAGATAGTGAAATAAAAACTCCTAATTACTTTTTATTTGTAGAACATCCGCACGTGTATACTTTAGGGAAATCAGGAGATATGAATAATCTTTTGTTGAACGAAGAAAAGTTAAAAGAGAAAGAAGCAACTTTTTATAAGATCAATAGAGGAGGAGATATAACTTATCATGGGCCAGGACAAATTGTAGGTTATCCAATTTTAGATTTAGAAAACTTTTTTACAGACATTCATAAATATTTACGTTTGTTAGAGGAGTCAATTATTTTAACAATAGCTGAATATGGATTGGAAGGAGAAAGAAGTGATGGAGAAACAGGTGTTTGGTTAGGTGTAGGTACACCGTTTGCTAGAAAAATTTGTGCTATGGGGATTAGAGCCAGTAGGTGGGTTACCATGCATGGATTTGCCTTGAATGTGAATGCTAATTTAGGGTACTTTGACAATATTATACCATGTGGAATACGTGGAAAAGCCGTTACTTCGATGGAAGTTGAACTAGGTAGAAAGGTCTCGGAAGAAGAAGTAAAAGAGAAAATTATAAAACATTTTAAAGAACTGTTTGAAGTAGAAGAATTTATAAAAGCATAAAAAAAAGGTTGACAATTGTCAACCTTTTTTTTAAATCTTAAAAACTAAAATTATTTTTTAGCTTTAATTTCAAAAGAAACTTCCATTAAATCATTAATGAATTTGTCTTTTAAAGCAGCGTCAATTTTTTTAGACTTGTAAGTAACACCAAAATCAGTTCTGTCGATACTAAAAGTTTCACTTTTAAAAGTTACCATATCATCAGCTTCTGTAATAGTAGCTGGTATAGTAATGCTTTTAGTAACGTCTCTAAGAGTTAAGTTCCCTGTAACGTGTACTTTTCCACCTTTTACTTCAGAGCTAGCTACTTGAAATTTAGCAGTAGGGAATTTTTCAACATCAAAGAAATCAGCATTTTTCAAGTGTTTTTCTAAATCTTCTTTACCATCTCCAGCTTTTAAATCTTCACAAACGATAGTAGTCATATCAATAATGAATTCACCAGATTTTACGTTTCCGCTTTCGATTTCTAAAGTTCCTTTACTTAAGCTTACTACACCATTGTGAGAACCAGTAGGTTTGCTACCTTTCCAAGCTACAGAAGACTCAGCGATGTTAGCTTTATAAGTATTAATAACATTCTCTGTTTTTGCTACTTCTTTTTTTTCGCCAACAGTAGTTTTGTTTTTATCTGTTTTACAAGAAACAGCTCCAATTGCAACAAATGCAATAGCTAAAATTGTTTTTTTCATTTTTGTGTTTTTAATAATGATTATTAATCAGGTACAAATATAATAAAAAATAATTTCCATGGAAATTATTTTTTATCTTTGGAATCAATAATAATAGTTACAGGTCCGTCATTTAGTAATTCTACTTTCATATCAGCTCCAAATTGACCCGTTTGTATTTTTTTACCTAGGTCAACCTCAATTTGTTGAACAAATTTTTCATATAAAGGAATAGCAACATCAGGTTTTGCTGCTTTAATATAGCTAGGTCGATTCCCTTTTTTAGTGGAAGCATGCAGAGTGAACTGACTTACAGTAATTATATCACCGTTAATATCTTTAACCGACCTATTCATAACACCTCTATCATCATTAAAAATACGAAGGTTTGTTATTTTATTTGATAACCAGTTAATGTCTTCCTGAGTATCTTCATTAATAATTCCGAGTAAAATTAAGAGGCCATTTTGTATTTCAGCTACTTTTTTATTTTCAATAGTAACGCTAGCTTTTGAAACGCGTTGAAGTACAATTTTCATTTTATATGGATTGTTATTTGTTGAGCTATTTAAATCTTTTAGTCAAAAAAAGAAAGAACTAACTATTCCCAAATATCAGTTCTATAGTGTTCTTCTTCTCCTTCTAAGATTTGTAGATAACTTTTGTAACGAGACCAAGCAATTTCTTCATTTTCTAATGCGTCTTTTACAGCGCATTGTGGCTCATTTATATGAATGCAATTATTGAATTTACAGTTTTGCTTTAAAGCAAAGAATTCTGGAAAATAATCACCTAGTTCATCTTTATCTATATCAACTACACCAAAGCCTTTAATTCCAGGGGTGTCAATAATACGAGCATCAAAACTTAAATCGAACATTTCTGCAAAAGTAGTGGTGTGTTGTCCTTGTTTATGTTGTTCAGAAATTTCTTTTGTTTTTAAGTCTAGAGAAGGTTCAATAGCATTTACTAAAGTAGTTTTTCCAACACCTGAATGTCCTGCAAACATACTTACTTTTCCGGTCATTAGTGTTTTGATTTTGTCAACATTGGTGTTTTCTGTAGCAGAAACTTCAATGCACTCGTAACCAATGGCATCATAAACATCTTTTAAATACATAATTTCGGCACGTTGCTCAATTTCGTAAGAATCAATTTTATTGAAAACTAATATGGTTTTGATTGAATAGGCTTCAGCTGTAACTAAAAAACGATCAATAAATGTGGTAAAAGTAGGAGGGTTGTCAATGGTGATTAATAAAAATACTTGATCAATATTGGAGGCAATTACATGAGTTTGTTTCGATAGATTAACAGATTTACGAACGATATAGTTTTTTCGTTCGTGAATATTAGTAATTAAACCTGTTTCTTCATCATTTTTAGTTTCTAATGAAAAATCAACAATATCACCTACCGAAATAGGATTGGTACTTTTAATTCCTTTTAGACGGAATTTACCTTTTATACGGCATTTATATAATTCGCCTTCAGATTTTACCCAATACCAACTTCCTGTAGATTTATAAACCGTTCCTGTCATAGAACAAAGATGAGAATAAAAATTGAATGTTTTAGTATTGATTAATCTGTTAAATCGTTAATTTTCTGAGCAACAGTTCCTCTTTCTGAAATTCTAATAATCATGAAAATTAATTGAGGGATAAAACCTGGGGAAATAACTAAATCAGCTTTTTCAGTTATTTTAATGTCTCTATTTTGTACAGCGTTTTCAAACTCACTAGCAGGCGTGTTGGCTAATTCAACAGCAAAATCCCAAGCACCATTTCTTGCTAATTCCATACTGAAGTCAACTAAAAAATCATCAACATTTTTAGTCCAGACAAGAATTTTCTTTAAAAAAGGATATACTTTAGATAAATCATCTTGAACATCATTAACTAAAGAGGATAAAATTTCATTTATCTTATTAAAATCATCATGTAAGTTTTGAATGTTTTGACCTTTAGAAACTTCTGCTGCTGCTATTCCTAAATCTAAATTAATATGTGCGTTCATGCCAACTAATAAATGTTGTAAAACTATATACCAATACTTATTAGTTATGTTAAAAGCTTTTTCCCAAGAAGAAGTAATAGGTGTATTGTTTTTGTAATTGTAATAAGCATCTATATATCTTTTAGCAAAAATTATATCGAGTTTTTCCATTCGTTGGTTGTTATCAAAAATAATCGTTTTGTATGCCCTCTTTTACTTTGATAGTAACTTTTTGGTATAAAGTAGCAAAATATCCTAATGGACTTTTGTTTTCTATAGATTCGTTAATGATATCTTGTAATATATTTATTACATACATCTATTGTATGTATAGGTTTCATTTTTTAAAGTTTGGCAGGATGAAAATACAATAAATAGAATAAAAAAGACCGCTAGTTTGTTAGCGGTCTTTTTAGGTATTTAGTTGTTAATTATTTTTTCTTGATGATTTATACTTTCTTGGTGTATTGCTTTGAACATTTTAAGCACAAACTCTTCACTTAAACCACGTTCATCACCTTCTAAAATCATTTTACCTAGAATTTCATTCCAACGTTTAGTTTGTAAAATAGCGACGTTTTTCTCTTTTTTCAACTCACCAATAGAGTCTGCTATCTTCATACGCTTTCCTAGCATTTCAATTAGTTGATGGTCAACAACATCAATTTGAGTACGTAGTGTATTTAATGCATTTCGATATTCAGCTTCTGTATCAGTAGCTTTTCTAACTTTTAAGTCAATCATCATTTGAACTAATGATTTAGGAGTAATTTGTTGTGCAGCATCACTCCAAGCATTGTCAGGGTCATAATGAGTTTCAATCATTAAACCATCAAAGTTTAAATCTAACGCAGTTTGACAAATATCAAAAATAATATCACGACGACCAGCAATGTGAGATGGGTCACAAATTAATGGTAAATCAGGAAAACGATTTTGTAACTCAATAGGAATTTGCCATTCAGGATTGTTACGGTATCTTGTTTTTTCGTAAGTAGAGAAACCTCTATGGATAACCCCTAATTTTTTAATGTTTTTAGCATACAAACGTTCTATAGCACCTAACCACAAAGGTAAGTCGGGGTTTACAGGGTTTTTTACTAGTACAATTTTATCTGTTCCCTCTAAAGCATCAGCAATTTCTTGAATAATAAAAGGGCTCACAGTAGTACGAGCACCAATCCATAAAATATCTACATCGTGTTCTAAAGCTAACTTTACATGGTCTTTGTTAGCCACTTCTGTAGCAATTAACATTCCGGTTTCTTTTTTAGCTTTCTGTAACCATTTTAATCCTAGGGCACCCACACCTTCAAAGTTGCCAGGTCTGGTACGAGGTTTCCAGATTCCAGCTCTTAAAACGGTAGCGTCGGTGTCTTTTAATTCGTGTGCAATTTGTAGCACTTGTTCTTCAGTTTCAGCGCTGCAAGGTCCTGCAATTACTAATGGATGCCCTAACCCGAAGGCATCTAACCATGTTTTTAATTCTTTCGTATTCTCCATTTTTAGTTTTTATTACTGAGGTGTTACCTCTTGAATTCCGTTTAAAATCTGTTTTATATAATTTGTATTTTCCATTTCGGTATAAATTTCTGGAAAATCATTGCGCTCTAGTAATGTTTTGAATTTCTGTAAGTTATGGATGTATTCGCTTAAAGATTCAATAACGTTTTCTTTGTTTTGCTCAAAAATAGGTGTCCACATTGCAGGTGAGCTTTTTGCCAAACGCACAGTAGAAGCAAATCCACTACCTGCCATATCAAAAATATCTCGTTCATTTTTTTCTTTTTCTAGGACTGTTTTTCCTAACATAAAAGAACTGATATGCGATAAATGTGATACATAGGCTATATGCTTATCGTGTGACTTTGGATCCATGTATCGAATACGCATTCCTAATTTTGAGAATATGTCTAATGCTTTTTCCTGTAATTTGAATGCTGTTTTTTCTACCTCACAAATAATATTAGTTTTATTTCTAAATAAATTTGTCAACGCTGCATTTGGTCCTGAAAACTCAGTTCCAGCAATGGGGTGTGTTGCTAAAAAATTTCTTCTTTTCGGATGGTTTTTAACAGCATCGCAAATTGTTTCTTTAGTCGAACCTACATCGAAAACCAAACAAGTATCTGAAATAGTATCCAATGTTTTAAAAATTATACCTTGAGAAACATCTACAGGTATGGCAATAACAACGATATCTGCATTATGTAGTTCTGAAAAAGTTGATTTTTGATGGATGATTCCTCTTTCTAAAGCGAGATTACCATGTTCTTCGTTGGAATCAATTCCATAGATAGTAGTATTTTTAAATCCTTGCTGAATATCTAAGGCAAAACTTCCGCCGATTAATCCTAGTCCTATGATAAATACGTTCATTATATTCTGTTAATTGCTTCGTTAATTTTTTCTTCAGGCACGCATAGTGAAAAACGAATATACCCTTCACCTTGGTTGCCAAAAATGATTCCTGGAGCAGCAAAAATGTGCTTGTCGTATAACAAATCATCAATCATTTCTTCAGCTGTTTTTCCTTTGGGAAGTTTACACCAAACAAACATTCCAGATGCGTTTTTGTCGTAGGTACATCCTAGCTTTTTTGCTAGTTCAAAGACTAATTCTTGTCTCTTCTTATAGGTATTGTTTAATTGTGTAAACCAATCCTTATCTAATTCTAAAGCTTTTGTAGCTCCTTTTTGGATTCCGTAAAACATTCCTGAATCCATTTGAGTTTTTACTTTTAAAATTTCAGTTAAGAACTCAGGTTTCCCAAGTAACATTCCAACACGCCATCCCGCCATGTTAAATGATTTACTAACAGAATTTAATTCAAGAGCAATGTCTTTTGCGCCTTCAATTTGTAAAATACTTTGAGGGTGTTCATTTAATATAAAGCTATACGGATTGTCATTTACAATAACTACGTTATGTTTTTTTCCAAAGTCAATTAACTTTTGAAAAGTTTCTTTAGTAGCATCAGCACCCGTTGGCATGTGCGGATAATTTATCCACATCAACTTTATTCTTGAAGTGTCTAGTTTTTCTAAAGCTTCAAAGTTAGGTTGCCAGTTAGTAGCTTCTTCCAAATCGTAAAAAACAGGTTCACCTCCTAACAAATTGGTAACAGAGCTATAGGTTGGATACCCTGGATTAGGAATTAACGCTTGATCTCCTTCATTTAGAAAAGCTAAAGAAATATGCATAATTCCTTCTTTGCTTCCCATTAAAGGAAGTACTTCGTTGGCAGGATTTATAGTAACGTTATAGTTGTTCTGATAAAAATTAGCAACCGCTTGTCTAAACTCTGGAAGTCCTTGATAACTCTGATAACTATGCGCACCAGTGTCTAATAAACTATCTTGAATAGCTTTTAGTACTGATGATGGTGGTTGTAAATCAGGACTACCAATACCAATATTTATAATTGGTTTTCCTTCTGTAGTTAATTGACGTACTTCTTGTAATTTTTTTGAGAAGTAGTACTCTTGTACGGTTTGTAATCGGTTAGCAAACTGTATCATAATCTTCCGTTTTTATATTCTCCTAGTATTTTAAAATCTTCTGCCATAATTTGAATTATAGCTTTTGCTTTTTCGTAATCTTTATATGCTTCAAAAGTTACATCCACAAAAAAGGCATATTTCCAAGGTGTTTCAATTTTAGGTAACGATTGTATTTTGGTTAAATTTAGTTTGCAGTCGCTCATTACATTTAACATGGCTGCTAAACTTCCTCTTTTATGATCTAACTCAAATTTTAATGAAGCTTTGTTTATTTCGCTTTTTCCGTTTTCAGGAAGGGTTGTTTGAAGAAAAACAAAGCGTGTAGCATTATTTTTAATGGTTTGAATTTCATCTTCAATAATTGACAAATCAAAAATTTCTGCAGCTATTTTGGGAGCAATTGCCGCAACACCTTTTAGTTGCTGTTCAGTTATTTTCTTAGCGACTGCAGAAGTGTCAACATCTTCAATCAGTTTAATGTGTTTATATTGCTTGAAAAACTCTTTACATTGTAATAAAGCCATTGGGTGTGAACAAACTTCAGTAATGTCTTCAATTGTTTGATTTGGCAATGCCATTAAATGATGATGTATCGGCAGGTAGTGTTCACCAGAAATATGTAAATTGTATTTATCAATTAGTGCATAATTAGGGATAATAGATCCTGCAATAGTGTTTTCTAATGCCATAACAGCTTGTTCACTTTCTGAGTTCAAGAGACTATCAACCAGTACGTCAAAAGACAAACATTCGTTTAATTTAATGTTTTTTCCGTAGTAATTATTCGCAACGATATGGTGGTTGCTTCCTTGTATTCCTTGAATGGCTATTTTCTTCATTTTACATCAAAAAAAAAGCCTCGATAAATTCGAGACTTTGATTGGGTTATATTATTTTCTGTCAGATTAACAATATTGTACAAAGTCTCGTCTCTTACTAAAAAAGTAAAAGTAAAAATAAAAACCTTGCCATACGTTTTGTAACATCATTGTATTTGTGTTCTTTGTATGGAGCAAATCTTAGAAATAATTTTAACTAAACCAAACTTTTTTTTGAAAAAATGTAGAAAAAGAAAAAAGCTCCTCAAAAATTGAGAAGCTTTTTGCGGTCTGGACGGGACTCGAACCCGCGACCCCATGCGTGACAGGCATGTATTCTAACCAGCTGAACTACCAGACCGT
>NZ_JAKVUA010000018.1:0-76209 GCF_033978845.1 Tenacibaculum sp. 1B UA | reverse complement strand
TATTCAGCAGTAAGACTTAAACTTATTAATTCCAAATCATTTAGCTTTGGCTGTCTTCTTTGGTAGGTTAAAAGCTGGTGTTTTGATGTTTTTTGTAACACTTTCAATATTCTTTCATAATTTGCATTTAAGTTGTTCATTGTTAATGTTTTGTAACTGAAACAATTTGCTAATTATCAGTAAGATGAACAACTTTTTTATTTTAAATCATAATGCACAACGGGTTTGGTATATGTATAATGTTGAAACTGAAGGGCATTCTTCTATAATAGCATTAAATATTTTAAATAAAAATAGAACTATAATTCTATCAAATATTTCAGCATTTAATAAAAATGTAAAAAATATAGACCAACTTGTTTAGAATTAATAAAATCACAATATTAAAAATAACGAACTTGATTATATATTAAAGAAAGAATACTAGTACATTTTAAGAGATCCATATTCTAAAACAAGCCATAATTTTTCCGTTTTTACAACTAAAATATTTATTTTAAACTAGAGGTTTAACCTATTCTGAATGATTTAAAAAAAACCTATGACACTAAGTATCACAGGTTTTTAATACAACTAATTATATTCTAATGATTAGTCATCTAATAACTCTGCTGCAGTTTTTAGTTTTTCTTTTAATTGTTCAGCTAAATCGTTGTTACCATCCGCATCTTGCGGACTAATTTCTATAGTACCATCTTCATTACCATCAATAGCAGAAGATAAATCTACTTCATTTAACATTGCATCTAAATCAAAGTTTATAGTAACCTCAGTTAAGCTTTCAGAAACAATAATATCAGTAGTTTCATTTTCAAAGTCTACTTCAATTTCTTCTTCAAAATCATGCCAGAAGATAAACGGTACAGTATTTATAGTACCTTTAACAACAACCGTTTTATTAAACATGTCGCTAGACTCGTCTGTATTTTTATCAAACTCAAACTCAATTTCCTCGTAATCAGCATTTGGAAGTTCTAAAGAAGTAATGTTTGATATTCCAGTTAACAAATCTAACTGAAATGGTCCTCTCAACTCAATCTCATCATCAGAACTTATGATACTGTCATTCATAGTATCTTGGTATTTATCATCAAACTCTAACTCTATTTCTGTGATGTTTAGTTTAAAATCAGAAATGGTTACTTCTGCATTATTTACACTTTTTGAAGCTAGTTTACTCTGATTAAATGTGTTAGTTGAAGATGCCTTAATTCTTAAGTTTTCATTGTTTCCATCTTCACTAGTACAAGAAGTTCCTAATAACATTAATGAAGTTGCACTTAATAATAATACTGTTTTTTGTAATGTTTTCATGATTTTGTTTTTTCATTTATAACCTTAAGACAACCATATCTCTCCTCTCCCTACCCTAAAATTTATTTTTTTCAAGATAAAAATATTACCTACTAATAATGAGTTATTTGTAGACATATTTTAACAAAAAACTTCTCGTCACCAATATCTAACAGAATTAAAAACTCTGTTTTTTTTACTAAGACTTATCTGAAACAAAGTCAAATTGACTTTTTAAAAACACTTTTTTAGTAAAAAATTGTCTTTTGGTTAAAAAAAAGGCAATCAAAAAATAAAACTGACTCAAAAAAAACACTAACAAAGCAAATTTCACCTTTATATGCACTAAAAAAAATTAAATTCATTTAATTTGTAGTAAATCTCAATAAACTATGTCATCAAAAAATAAACTAGAAAGTTTTACTAATACAGCTGAAGAATTTGTCTCTCCAGAGTACATTCGTAACCGCTTCTCTAAAGTTATGTCTGATATGTACAAAAATGAGGTGCCACTTTATGGTGAGCTACTTGATTTGGTTCATGACATAAATGATAATGTTCTTTCTGAGTCTAAAGAAATTGAAGAGCAGTTAGCACATACTGGCGAATTAACTCGACTAAATATGGAACGCCACGGAGCAATTCGTTTAGGTAAACCCTATGAATTATTTACGATGAGACGTCTGTTTAAAGTAATGGGAATGTATTCTGTTGGCTACTACGATTTAGCCCCAGCTGGTGTTCCTGTTCATTCTACAGCATTTAGAGCTATTGAAAGTACCGCTCTTAACCAAGCTCCATTCAGAGTTTTTACCTCCTTATTGCGTTTAGATTTAATTGATGATGCTCAACTTCGTAACAATGTTGAAACTATTTTAGAAAAACGTCAAATTTTTACAGAAAAAGTTTTGCAACTCATTGATAAATCTGAAAAAGAAGGAGGGTTAAATAAAGAAGATGCCGAAACCTTTGTTCAAGAAGCATTAGAAACTTTTCGTTGGCACGATATTGCTACCGTAGATTATGAAATGTATGAAGCTTTATTAAATCAACACAGATTAATTGCTGATGTAGTTGCTTTCAAAGGGCCTCACATCAACCACCTAACCCCTAGAACTTTAGATATAGACAAGGTACAAGTAAGTATGGAGGATCGTAATATTCCACCAAAAGACAATATAGAAGGACCTCCTGCAAGAAAATGCCCTATTTTACTACGTCAAACAAGTTTTAAAGCATTGACCGAAAAAGTTACTTTTAAAAACAATGCTGAAAAAGAAGAAATAGGCGAACACAAAGCTCGTTTTGGTGAGATTGAACAACGTGGTGTAGCGTTAACTCAAAAAGGACTTGACTTGTATCACGAGTTATTAGGTAAAACACGTAAAGCTATTGGTGGATCACCAACTGCCGAAAATGCCTCAGAATACAATAAATTATTAGCAGAAAATTTTAAAGTTTTTCCTGATAACTATGAAGAGCTACACTCAAAAGAATTGGCATATTTCCATTATTTCACTACCGATAAAGCAAAAACTTTATCTAAAGAAAAAGTGTATACAAAAGCAGATGTAAACCAATTATTAGAGGATGGCTATTTAAGCATAGAACCTATGGTTTACGAAGATTTCTTACCTGTAAGTGCAGCAGGAATTTTTGCTTCAAACTTAGGAACAGATGATGCTAAACGCGAATATGAAGGTACTTCTAATCAATCATTATTTGAAAAGGATTTAGGTGAACCTGTTTATAAGTTAACAAAATGGTATGAAGATATGCAAGATGAAAGCATACAAAACTGCTTAGCAGTAATAAATGCTTAAGCGTAAAATAGAATATTGAAAAAGTGTAGCCGTATATTTGCATTATCGGCTACACTTTTTTCGTTAAAAACGATTGTTTATCTTGTAGCCTATATTAAGTTTATGCTAACAAAATTATTCTTTTGGAAAATCAATTTGATTATATAGACAAACAAATACTTTCAAAATTACGTTTAGATGCTCGTAAAGCCTATTCGCAAATTGCGGAAGAATTAAAGGTTTCCAACTCCTTAATTCATCAACGTATTAAAAAGTTAACTGCAGAAGGTGTAATTAAAAATGCGGAGTTTGTTTTAGAAGAAAAAAGCTTAGGCTATAAAACCAAATCATACACAGGTATTCGATTGCGTGAAGCTCGCTTTGCTAAAGAAGTAATGCATGAGTTGGAAAAAATACCTGAAATAACCGAATGTAACTTTGTTTCTGGTTACTACGCTATTTTTATTTTAATCTTTGCTAGAGACAACGAACATTTACAAAAAATACTATACGATAACGTACATTTAATCAAAGGAGTGGCAGGAACCGATACTTTTATATGTTTCGATACCTGTTTTAAGCGTCACATTCCAATAGAATAATTAACAACACTACCCACATTTTAGGTATTTAAGATAATGGTACAAACAACACAACTAGAAACGTTCAAAAAATCATTAACTGGCGAACTATTTTTTGACAACCTACATAAAAACATTTACGCAACCGATGCTTCAGTATATCGTAAAATCCCACTAGCAGTTGCCTACCCTAAGAATATACAGGATATTCAACTTTTAATTGATTTTGCTACTAAGAACAATATTACCTTAATTCCTCGTACTGCAGGAACTTCGTTAGCAGGACAGTGTGTAGGAGATGGAATTGTTGTAGACGTTTCTAAACACTTCGCCAACATATTGGCTTTTGATGAAATTAACAAAACCATTACGGTAGAGCCAGGAATTATTCGTGATGATTTAAACCGCTTCCTAAAACCATTCGGATTGTTTTTTGGGCCGAATACCTCAACCTCTAACCGTTGTATGATTGGGGGAATGGTAGGTAACAACTCTTCAGGAAGTACTTCTATACGTTACGGTGTTACCCGCGATAAAGTCATTGCTATTCAAGGTTTATTAAGTAATGGTAGTGAAGTTACTTTTTCTGAAATCACCTCAGCAGAATTCAACCAAAAGAAAATAGAAAATTCGTTAGAAGGAAACATCTATCGTGCTATTTATACAGAGCTTTCTCAAGAAGCCGTTCAACAAGAAATAAAAAAAGAGTTCCCAAAAGAAAGCATTCACCGAAGAAATACTGGGTATGCAGTTGATGAATTTTTAACTTCCGATTTATTTGGCGGAACTCAACCAACTATCAATCCTGCTAAATTTTTATCAGGAAGTGAAGGAACCTTAGTATTTTCAACGGCTATTACAATTCAACTAGACGACCTACCTCCTACGCAAAGTATTATGGTATGTCCGCATTTTACTAGTGTAAACGAAAGCTTAAAAGCTACTGTTACTACCATGAAACACACACTCTATGCTTGTGAATTAATGGATAAAGTAATTTTAGATTGCACTAAAAATAACCGTGAACAAGCCAAAAACCGTTTCTTTTTACAAGGAGATCCGGAAGCTGTGTTAATGTTAGAAGTTTCGGCAGACACTATAGAAGAAGCTGAAATATTAGCCGATAAACTTATTAAAGATTTAAAAGCAAACAATTTTGGGTACCACTATCCTAAAGTATATGGCGAAGACATTGCTAAAGTACATCAGCTACGAAAAGCAGGTTTAGGATTATTAGGAAACATTGTTGGAGACGATAAAGCGGTAGCTTGTATTGAAGATACTGCCGTAGCCTTGGAAGATTTACCTACCTATATTGAGGAATTCACCAAAATTATGGATAAATATCAGCAAAGAGCAGTGTATTATGCACATGCAGGAGCTGGTGAGCTACACTTACGTCCTATTTTGAATTTAAAGAAAAAGGAAGACGTAGTATTATTTAGAAAAATAACTACTGAAACTGCTGAGTTAGTTAAGAAGTATCAAGGATCGTTTAGTGGTGAACATGGTGATGGTATTGTGCGTGCGGAGTTTATTCCGTTAATGATTGGTGATAAAAACTACCAATTATTACGAAGAATAAAAAAGGCATTCGATCCAAATAATGTATTCAATAAAGGAAAAATTACCGATGCTTTTCCTATGGATCAAAGTTTACGTTATGAAATTGATAGAAATGAACCTAAGATAGAAACCATTCAAGATTTTTCGGATAGTGAAGGTATTTTAAAGCTAGCTGAAAAATGTAACGGCTCAGGTGATTGCCGTAAATCTCCTGAAGCTGGGGGAACACTCTGCCCAAGTTACCGAGCTACTCGTAACGAAAAGGAAACTACACGAGCAAGAGCCAATACATTACGTGAAGTGTTAACCAATAATACTGCTAAAAACAAGTTCGATTCTAAAGAACTAAAAGATATTCTCGACCTATGTTTAAGCTGTAAAGCTTGTGCTAGTGAATGTCCGAGTAATGTAGATATTGCTTCGATGAAAGCAGAATTCTTATACCAATATCAAGAAACAAATGGATATTCTTTCCGTAGTAAATTATTTGCTAACAATGCTAAATACAACAAATTAGGAAGTAAATTCCCTGTGCTAACAAATTTCTTTACCAACACCACCCTAGCTAAAAAAGTTATGGGAGTTGCTACAGAACGTTCCGTTCCTAAATTAGCAAAACAACCATTGAGTGCTTGGTTGAAAAAACACGATACTAAACCTGCCAATAAAACGGTATATCTATTCAACGATGAATTCACCAATTATTACGATGCTGAAATTGGTAAAGATACCGTGATTGTATTAGAAAAACTTGGGTATGAAGTAAAAACTGTGAACCACGAAGAAAGCGGACGTAGTTACATCTCAAAAGGTTTTTTAAAAGAAGCTAAGGAAATTGCAAATAAAAATGTGAACACTTTTAAAGAATTAATTTCTAAAAAAACTCCATTAATTGGAATAGAACCTTCGGCTATTTTAACTTTTAGAGATGAATACTTGCGTTTGGCAGACGATAAAATAGCAACCAAAAAACTTTCTGAAAATTGTTTTACTATTGAAGAGTTTTTAGCGAACGAACATGCTAATGCATCTATAGATACAACTAAGTTTAGTAACGAAACAAAGGAACTTAAAATACATGGGCATTGTCATCAAAAAGCATTATCTAGTACACATGCCTCTTTTTCTATATTAAATATTCCCAAGAACTATAAAGTAACAATTATGAATACCGGTTGTTGCGGTATGGCTGGATCTTTTGGATATGAAAAAGAGCATTATAAAGTAAGTATGCAAGTGGGTGAAGATACGTTGTTTCCTAAGATTAGAAACTGTTCAACCAGTGCAGAAATAGTAGCCGCTGGCACTAGTTGTCGTCATCAAATTTATGACGGAACAAAACGTTTAGCAAAACACCCTGTAACAATTTTAAAAGAAGCTTTACTTTAAATAATTGATTTTCATTTCTTTATTTTGTACTTTTAAGACGATTAACTCTTAAAACGTACTATTATGGCGAGCAATAAAATCATCTTTAACAATGCACTGCTTATTTTTGCAGGTATTGTTAGCTTTTTTTTAGTTATGAAAATTTTTGGATTAGAAGATATTTCCGAACTGCGTTTTTTAAACTTTGCTTTCGTTCTTTATGGTATTAACAGAGCTATAAAAACTAATATTGTTAAAAACCACGAATCATTATATTTTACTAATTTTTTATTAGGAATAGGAACTTCTATAATTGCTATAGCTTTAACCATTTTAGGGTTAATTATATATGTAGATTTTATTGATCCTGATTTTATGAAAATACTTGAACAGTCTTCTTTTTGGGGTCAGAATTTAAGTTTACCACTAGTTGTATTTGCTTTAGCTATTGAAGGGATTGCTTCTTCAGTTATCTGTTCTTTTATTTTAATGCAATATTATAAAAACTATAAAGTTTCTAATACTATGGTTGCTTAGGTTTTTGGTAAAAAAACTTCAGCCATCATGCAACGAGCACTTCCACCACCACAGGTTTCTATAGTTTCTAGAGAGCTGTGTAGTATTTTGCTGTGCTTTTCTATAGCGTGAATTTGATTTTGTTTTAATGAATTAAAAGCAGAAGAACTCATTACCAAGTAACGTTCGTCATTCGTTCCTTTAACTTGTAGCATATTTCCTGCAAATTGTGTTACTTGCTGTTCTGATATAGCAATAACTTCTTTTCCGTCCGACTTTAAATGTTTTAATAAGTTTTTCTTTTCTTTTTTATCATCTATCGAATCTAAACATACCACCGCAAAAGTTTCTGCGACACACATCATTACGTTTGTATGATAAATAGCTTCTCTCCTACCCTCAACTGTTTGATTTGCTGTAAAAATTACAGGAGTATATTCAAAATCTTCACAAAATTCTATAAACAATTCTTCTTCGGCACGTGGAGACAAGGCACAATAGGCTTTTCTATTGTATCTATCTAAAATCATACTCCCAGTTCCTTCTAAAAAAACTTCTTCCTCTTCTGCTTCCGAATAGTCTACAACATTTTCTATTACAAAATCTTTTTCTTCTAATATCTCTAACACATCTTCTCTACGCTCTAAGCGTCTATTCTCTGCAAACATCGGGTAGATCGCTACATCACCATTTTCATGAAAAGAAATCCAGTTATTTGGAAATAGTGCATCTGGTGTATTAGGTTTTTTAGTATCTTCTACAACTACTACAGTAACTCCTACAGCTTGTAATTTTTCTACAAAAGTATCAAACTCTTCTTGTGCTTTAGCATTAACTGATGCAGGTAACATTCCCGACAACTCTTGCTGGTAATAATTATTTACTGCGGTTTGCTCGTTCATCCTAAAACTTGCAGGACGAACCATTACTATGGTATTTGTTGTTTGTTCCATATTGCGAATGTAATAAGTTTTTTTAGTTTGTATTTGCAACCAGAATAGTTTAAAAACAACTAAATTTTATTAATTTATCCTATTATATTTCTGTTTTGTCCTATCATACTTAACTACACTCACTATATTTTTGTTTTAAAAAAACATGAGCAGTTTATTTCAAACAATTTTAGTAGGCATTGGAGCTATAATAACTATGGATGTGTATTCTTTTATTTTAAATGCTTTTGGCATTAAAACTCTTGATTATAAATTTCTTGGTCGTTGGATTGGGCATTTTTTTAATGGTAAATTTTCTCACCACACAATATTTACCGCTCCTTCCATAAAACACGAACATATAGTTGGTTGGGTTGCACATTACGCCATTGGTATTACTTTTGCTTTATTCTTAGTCCTTTTTTTTGGCAAAAAATGGCTTGAAAACCCTACGTTTTCACCAGCTTTAATTATAGGAATTGTAACTGTTATAGCTCCTTTCTTTTTTATGCAACCTGCATTTGGATTAGGAATTGCTGCTTCTAACACTCCTCATCCTATTAAAGCTCAAATAATGAGTTTAATAACACATGCTGTATTTGGGTTTGGATTGTTTTTAAGTGCTAAAATTTTAAGTACCTTAGTTAAGTAATCAAGTTTATTAAATATAACATTTTATCTCTTATACAGCAAAGCCACTAATACTATGAATTATTAGTGGCTTTGCTTTTATGTACAAAAATTTATTTTTTTCTAATTATATCAGCTAAATAGCTAGCGTCTTTTGACACACCTCCTAAAGTAGCAGAACCACGTGTATGCATCCAAGGTAAACCTATAAAATACAATCCTTCAATATTACTCACCCCTCTATAGTTTTTTGGGTAGTTATCTGAATCTAACTCCAAGCCTTCTATCCACTTAAAATTAGGACGATACCCTGTTGCCCAAATAATATTTTTTATGGAAGTTACTTTTTTATTTTCAAAAACAACTTCGTTATCTAAAGCATCTTTAGTTCTTCCTACTGTAATTACATTTTCTCGAGATAAAATTTCTTTTACATCTGTACCAATTACAGGTTGTAATGATGTACTTATTTTTTTGCCTATCCAGCTGTATTTACTAAACCTTAAAAACCCGATTAACGTAAACCACCACCACAGGGTTTTACCTAAAAATTGTTGTGGTAAAGTTTTCACCTTAGTATCTCCTGAAAAATAAACCTTCTTTGAGTTTTTATATTTAGAAACCTCATCTAAAATTTGATAGCCAGAATCCCCTCCTCCAACAACTAACACATCCCCTTCTTGCAACTGTTCACTATTTTTATAATAATTACTATGCATTTGCAATATATCATCAGATAATTTGGTGTGACAAGGTGGTGTATATGGTATATGAAACGGACCTGTTGCTATAATTACATTCTTTGCTACAATTTCTCCTTCATTATAGATAATATGAAACCCTTTTACCGTTTTTTTTACGGATGTTACTAACGTATTCAATTGTACAGGAATGTCAAACTTCTTTACATACGATTTAAAATAATTGCTAACCTCATATTTAGTCGGATAATGACCTTTAGGTGCTTTAAATTTTAAACCTGGTAAGTGATTATATTCGGTTGGTGTAAATAGTTTTAAAGAATCCCATCTATTTAACCAAGAGGCTCCTACTTCTTCTTCTCCGTCTACTACTATAAAGCTTTTTTCCATCTTTTTTAAGTGGTAAGCCATGGATAAGCCTGCTTGTGCACCACCAATAATCACAAAATCTAACATCTAAAATCATTTTCATTAAGAGCTCAAATATAGATACTTTAAACAAACGCATCAAGCTTTTCTCGGAACTGGAAATTCCCTTGAAATTAATAGAGCTGCCATTTACAATATATTAAACTCATTACAAGCAAAATAACTTAAACTTTGTTTATATGATAAAAGCATGTTATCAAATAGTTTCGATTCATTAAAACAGTAGTAACATAAAGTTCTTATCAATCTTTACTATATTTTAACAAATTCCATAACAACACCTATTACTATTATAAATATTTTCACCAAAAAATAAGCTATAAGCTTACAAACATAAAAAACAAACTATGGGATGGTTTAACAAAAAAAAAACTTCAAAGAACAATACTCCAAAACCTCAAACAACTCAAAAAGGCTCTTCAATAGTTAGATCTCAATCAATTACTATTTGTCTAGACGCCGGATTTCATCCTGCAAGTTCTCTCCCTACAATTAGAGAAACAAAGTTAAGACCTGCTGATGAAATCGCAGGAAGACTCCACGCTATAAAAGCTCTTGTTTTATGGATTATGGTGCCTTCAGAAAACTTACCAGATGAAAAAATAACTAACTTTATTAATCAAAATGAACTTCTTGATTACATGACCCTAGAGGAAAAAGAAATACTTGATGCTTCTAGAAATGATATTGAGTTAAGAAATTCTATTGGTTGGAAGTTTGAAAACGCATGGCCACTTGCCTGGTACTTTGGTTATGACGAGCCTGAAATTTCTGGTCAAATGATGACTGGTGAGCAAATGCAGGAAATCTTTATAAATTACACTTGTTCACTTGATTCTTTAATTAGTGATTGGCTTCCTCAGCAACACACGCTAGAAGAAGAAAAATTAGTAGAAAAAGAAGATTTATTTTACTGTTTGCATAATGCTGTAAGAAGTGCTCAACTAGGAGGAAACACTACTCCTGATGACTTTGACCCTATTGGAAATGGAGGAGTTATACATGAACGTAGATATTCGTTAACATGGATGCTTTCTGACGGTACTGAGTGGGGAAATACCGATCTTAGTACGTAAACAAATAAAACTAGAGACGTTAATTCTAGACTACATAAATTTGCTAAAATTGAAATTTTAAGAAATTGAGAATCTTTATACTAGTAATTTTACTACTTAGCTTGTATTCATGTAAGAAAACACAAATTAACTCTACTTCCTTCTGGGGAAGTGAAGCCTATATAAAAAATCATAAAGGATAATCCTTTAGAAATAAAATTAATTAAAAAATTCACTATGATTATAAGAAAAGCCACTACTAAAGACGCTAAAGAAATTGCTACCTGTATGATGTTAGCTATGGAAGAAATTGTTTATAAATTTATTGGGGAAAACTCTACAGAGAAAGCACTTCATTTTCTAGAATCGTTAATTATTCAAAAAAACAACCAATACTCTTATGAAAACTGTTGGATCATAGAAGATAATAATAAAGTTATTGCTGCAACAAACATATATAACGGTGCAGATTTGGAAAAGCTTAGAGCACCAGTTGCCTCAGTAATAAAAACTATGTTTAATCAAACATTAGTGTATGAAAAAGAAACACAACCTGGAGAATACTATATTGATTGTATTGGCGTAAACCCTAGTTTCCAAGGTAAGGGTGTCGGTTCTAAAATACTTCAATTTTTAATTGATGAATATGTTCATAAAAAGAATGAAACATTAGGTCTTTTAGTTGATAAAGACAATCCTAATGCTAAAAAATTGTATTTAAAACTAGGCTTTAAAGTTGTTGGTAAAAAGACTTTAGTTGATAAAGAAATGGAGCATTTACAAATACAGTAACTTTATTAAGAAAACTATAACACACAACACTCCGTTTATTTTATAAGTTTACAATGTGAGAAAACACAACAAAATATCAAAAACCTCTTCCCTTTTTCCTATAGTAGGGCTAGTATTTTTATTACTATTCTCTCCCTGTAAGGTTAGAAACTTTATACAAGCAGAACTTAATGTTCCACTTACAGAGGTTTCTAGCAAAAGTCAGACCACCACGAGTAACCTTAGTTGCTATAGTAGTAAAATTGTAGATGAGTCGCTAATACAAGTATCATCATCAGTTAAAGTGCTCCAACTGTTTTTTGTAAGAACTTTCAACTTTTCTGTTCAGTTTATTGAAAACATACCTAACGAGACAGTATCCAATTACAAAAAAAAGAAGTTTCTTACACCTTCAGTTCCTCTTTATATCTTATTTAAAAACTTTAAGGTTTACCTCTAATCCTACTTCCCACTTAATAGTTTTACTTTAATAAAAAGTAGAACTTAACAATTACAAGTAAAACAATAACAACCTACATAAACAATACTTATGTAGCTCATGGCCATGCTTTAAGTTTAAAATAGCTGGCCTCACTTAACTTAAATAAAAACAATGATTAACAACAATATAAAAAATGATTCTGGACTTTTAGTTCTTGCTATACGATTGGTTATTGGCTGGACATATTTTTCTGCCTTTTGGAGAAGAACAATTTTAGCTAATAAACTTGACCCTGAAGTAGCAGGATACATTGGAGAAAAATTCAATCATTTCCTCCCAAACGCTTTAGGCATTAAACCTCTTATTCAATATTTAGTAGAAAATCCTGACATCTTATGGTTAAACATGGTAATATTTACCATTATTGAAGGAATTGTAGGCCTATTCATCATATTTGGTTTATTTACCAGAATAATGAGTATAGGTGTATTTGGGTTAGCAATGGGAATTCTCCTTGGTTCTGGTTGGATAGGTACAACATGTCTTGACGAATGGCAAATTGGTGTACTTGGAATTGCAACAGGTTATGTACTTTTTTTAACAGGTAGCGGTAAATATTCAATAGATAACTACTTCATAAAAAACAATTTTTCCTTTACTAAAAAGAAATGGTTTGCATGGTTAGGATCAGGAGTTATACCAATTAAGAACCATATTTTTCCAAAATTTGTTTTAATAGGATCCTTGGCTATTTTAGGAATGACCTTATTCACTAACCAAGTATTTCATGGCGGAGTTTGGGGAACACTTCATAACAAATCAGTAAAACCTAAATTAGAAATAACAGCAGGTAAAATTAGTAACGATATACTTTCTTTTGACCTTTTTAGAACAGAGGGTGTTGATGTTTACGGTTCTTGGGTTATCTCTGTTGAATTATCAAACCAACAAAATAATACCGTTATTCAGTATTCTAAAAAAGACTTAGCTTCTTTAACTAATGAAAACATCTCAAATTATTATGTTGCTAAAATAAAACCAGGTAAACATAGTTTGGTTGTCCCTTTAGGTGCTAAAGCTAAAATGATTTTCAAAAGTCAAGCTTTTTCAAATCTTTCTAACGGAACATATACATTGAAAATAACTGATATTAGTGGTGCTTTTTGGACACATCAAATAACTAAATAGACCTAAAAACGCAATAGTGATAAAAAAACACTATTGCGTTTCTTTCAAAACTTCAATCATCATTCATAAACCAACCTTATATTTTTTTTAACAAATTTCGTATCGATTGCCTTTGTTTTTATAAATAATTTCACCCAAAAAAGCTATTAAGTGTTTTCTACACTTAGCCTCTTACTAATTAAAATACAAAATAGACTATGAGTAATCAATTAAACTTTAAAGAATTAAACTTTAAACTAGTTGTAATTAATGAATTAATGTACGCTCAAGAAGTATTAGAGCCTAAATTAGACGTTTATGAGTTTATAGAAAAACAGCGAAACATATCCAGTTCAGAAGCTTATGATGTTATTGAAGAAGAAGGTTATGAAATTATTCCTGAAGTATTAGAACATTTTAAAAACTTAGAACTCACTTCTGAAATGGTTGAAAACATTGAAGAATTACACATGGATGGTGGTGACGAAATCTATGGGCAAATTATTCCTTTTTGGGACGGTGAAGATGATGTATTTAGTGTAAACTCTGTTGTTGATACTAAATTACTTCCTAACTTAAAAAGTATTTCTCTTCTTTATAGTGAGAATGACTCGCTTTTAGAAGAATTTCAAGAAAAAGGAATTGAGGCTGATTGGCTATAAGAAAGTAAAAACATGTTTAAAAGTATATAATGAAAACTATTAAAAAAACCGATACAGAAATACAACAAGAATGGTATAATATAGGTGAAACTTATGCCTCCGAGGTAAATAAAATGGTTGCTTTTGGTGAAGAACATGGTTGGGATAACTGGAAAGGTAAAGAACCTGAAGATAGTCGTGATTATTTAGCAGATATCATAGTACAAAGATTAAGAGAAGCCAATAAAATTGAACAAATTGAAGAGTTTAGAGAACAATACCCACCTGCTCATACTCCATTAATAAAATATTTTAAAGAAAAAGGACAAAGTATTGAACAGTTATGCTTTATTGAAAATGAAAAAATCGTTTTTGTAACAGGTAGCGCCTATCAAAAAAGGCAAGCCTATCTTTTAGACAATAGAACACTTATTAAGTTAGATGGTACTATTGAAGCTATTGGAAAATCTCATCAAAACAACATTTTTGCCATTAAAACTCCAAAAACATTAATTACACGCAAGGAATGGGATGGAACTATTATAGAAACTTTTGAACTTGGAGAATTACATAAAATAGGCATCACAAATATGACGCCTTTTAACGATGGTAAAAAAGTGTTAGTAACTACTTCAGAAGGAATATATATCGTTTCTAAAAACTCGATAAATATGGTACATCCTGAACCTGATTTAGAAGATGAGGAATGGGAGCCATACTTAGACATGGAGAATGCAACTTTATCAAACGACAATAAATATATTGTAGTTGGTGATCAATCTTTTGATCATCGAGTATTAGATAACGAAGGAAATCAAATTGGAGAAATTGGCCCGCAATCTTCTTATCCTCATTTTTGTCTATTTTCTAAAGATGACAAACAGCTTATTACAAACTCTTGTCATTTTTATAACGGAATTACCATCGGAGTTGATGCTAAAAATTTAAACGGATTAGAAGTTGAATCTTATGTAGATGAAGCAGATAATTTTAAAGTTATTGATGATGAAATGAGAGTATATGTTGGTACAAGCACTAAAGATTATTACATTTTAGGTGATGCTTACGGATACATTAAAGCTTTTGATAAAAACGGAAACTGTATTTGGAGACACTATCTTGGCTCTACCATAAGCGGTATTACAATTTCTGATAACGAGCAAACTTTATGGGTAAGCACCTATGCTGGAATTCTTCATAAATTAAAGTTAGGTAAAGGACACAGAGATACACATACCATTGGTAATGGAAATCATTATGAAGATTTCAGATTAATTCTTTGGAAAGATGAAGAAAAAGAGCTTTGGTGGTAAGAACAATTAAAATAAAAAAAAGAACACTTATTATTTTAGTAATTCTATTAACAGGCTTTTTAATTCCTCAAAACTTAAAAATGCCTGTTAATGGAGCTACCAAATCCGATTACAACCCAAAATCATTTTGGTATTATCCTTGGGGTAAATCAGTTACTCACAAAGGAGTAGATATTTTTGCTAAGAAAGATACTAAAATCACCTCTTCTACTATTGAAGTAGTTTTATTTTCTGGAAAAACAAGTATGGGCGGAAATACAGTACTAGTTTTAGGTCCAAAATGGAGACTACACTACTACGCACATTTAGAAAACGTAAAAACATCTTCTTTAACTTTTGTAAACAAAAGTTCAGTAATTGGAACTGTAGGAACTAGTGGGAATGCCGCTGGAAAAGCCCCTCACCTACACTACTCTATCTTTACATTGATACCTTATGTATGGAGAATAGATTCAGATAAGCAAGGATGGAAAAAAATGTTTTATCTAAACCCTATTGAATTTTTAGAAGGCTAATTTTTAATCTAACCCTTCCATTTCTGCATCATAAAACAATCCTGCAGCTTCAATTAACCCTTCTAATTCATTAGCTAGATCTTGTTCATTTTCGTTTGATAAATCTTCAAACCATTCAATTTCATCATCTTTAAAATTGATTAAAAAACGAGGATATTCAGTATGTAATACAAAAATATCTTCTGGATGTTCACTATTATCTGCTAATAAAAATTTAGGTAAGTTCATGGTGTTTTGTTTTAATAAGTTTGATAGTTAATTTGTTAAATCGTATAAATAATAAGATTGACGCTGTAGTTAATCCTGCTAGTAATCCTAACCAAATACCAAAGCTACCATACATATCTTTTGCTCCAAAGAAAAAGCTAATAGGAAAACCAACTATCCAATACGATATAAAAGTTATTAACGTAGGTATTTTAACATCTTGTAAACCACGTAAAGCACCTAACATTACAACTTGTATACTATCACTAATTTGAAAAATTGCGGCAGCAATTAATAAGTTTGCTGCTATACCCATTACTTCCATATTATCTGCATAATTTTCAGCATCGCTTAAATCAACATATAAATTTGGTAATGATTTATGAAAAACAAAGAAGAAAGTAGCAAACACAACCGCTAATATTGTTCCTAAGAAAAAGATTGAAAATGCTATTCTTCGTAACTCTTTATAATTTTGTAATCCTTTTTGATTTCCCACTCTAATCATAGAAGCAACACTTAATCCAGTTGCTACCATAAATGTCATAGAAGATAAATTCAAGGCTATTTGATTTGCTGCTTGAGGGTTTTTACCTAACAATCCACTTAACCAAATTGCTGCCGTAAAAATAGCTACTTCAAAAAACATCTGCATAGCACTTGGTGTACCTAAACTTAATATTTTTCGAATCATCAAAGTATCTAAAACAAAAAACTTAATATTGGTTACCAAGCGTTTTGAACGCTCTTTCTTGCTTAACAACCACCATAAATATACAACCATTACAACCCTTGACAGTAAAGTTCCGTATGCTGCTCCTACTATTCCTAATTCTGGAAAACCAAACTTTCCATAAATAAGTAAATAGTTTAATATTACATTTAATACATTAGCTATCAACGTTGCATACATAGGATAACGCGTCATAGACATTCCGTCACTAAACTGTTTAAATGCCTGAAAAATAATCATCGGAATTAATGAAAAGGCAACCAAATCTAAATACGGAATTGCCAACTCAACCACTTCTATAGGTTGTTTCATTAAATACATTAATGGTTTAGAAAAGAAAACCACCAAAAACAATATAATTCCCATCATTGTACATAAGAAAAGCCCATGTTTAAATGCAGATTTTGCTTGTGTAAAATTATTAGAAGAATCAGCCTCAGCAACTAAAGGTGTAATTGCAGTAGAAAAACCAATACCTAACGACATGGCTATAAACATAAAACTATTTCCTAATGAAACTGCTGCTAACTCAGCAGTTCCTAGCTGTCCTACCATTATATTATCTATAAAACTCACAAATGTATGCCCTAACATACCTAACATTACTGGGGCTGCAAGTTTTAGGTTGTATTTAAACTCTGAAGTATATTTTTTTAAATTCAATTTTTACCTTTTTTCAATCTGCGAAGATAACTTTTTTAAAAGTCTCGAAAGTTTAATTTATTTGTTTTATAATTAATTTAACTACCTTTGAATTTTATTAAAAACTCATACAAAATGGCTTCAATAACACTAAAAGGTAATACAATAGAAACAATAGGAAACCTACCTAAAACAGGAACCAAAGCAATTGATTTTTCGTTAGTTGCTACTGATTTATCAGTTAAAAACTTAGGTGATTTCAGTGGTTCTCAATTAATTTTAAATATTTTTCCAAGTGTAGATACAGGTACTTGTGCTACTTCTGTTAGAGAGTTTAACAAAAAAGCTGCTGATTTAAAAAACACTAAAGTTTTATGTATTTCAAGAGACCTTCCTTTTGCTCAAGGTCGTTTTTGTGGGGCTGAAGGTATTGAGAATGTAGTTATGTTGTCTGACTTTGCTGCAGGAAGATTTGGTAAGGATTATGGTTTAGAAGTTATTTCAGGTCCTTTAGCTGGTTTGCACTCTCGTTGCATCGTTATTATTGACGAAAATGGAGAAGTAATATATACAGAACAGGTAAGTGAAACTGTAGATGAGCCTAATTACGAAGCTGCATTAAAAGTACTTTAAAAACATATGAAGAATCCGAATGACGGCTTTTTAAAAGGACGCATACGTAGTATTAAATTTGCCTTAAAAGGAATGTGGTTATTAATAACCACTGAAGACAGTATAAAAGCACAACTTTTCTTTGGTTTAATAGCTACTTTATTTGGTTTTTATTTTAAAATCTCCTCTACTGAATGGATGATTCAAACTTTAATTATCGGATTAGTTTTAGTAGCAGAAGCTTTAAATACTGCTATTGAAAAAGTAGCCGATTTCATACATCCTGATTATCATAAAAAAATAGGTTTCATTAAAGATATTGCTGCAGGTGCTCCTGCATTTGCAGCTATGATATCATTAATTATTGCTGGGATAATTTACCTTCCTAAAATAATAGCTATATTGTAGCGTTCAATTTATTTCTAACAAAAATACATGGCAAAAAAGAAGACAACTGTTCGAAAGAAACAGCCTCAAAAATCTATTATTAAAAGGATTAAATCCTTTTTTTCAAACAGACAAAACCAAACTATCTTAGGTTTTTTTCTGATATTGTTTTCTATATTTTTAACTGTTGCTTTTGTTTCTTTTTTCTTCTCATGGCAAGAAGACCAAAGCACACTCAATCAATTTGCTAACAGAACTATCCCTACTAAAAACTTATTAGGAAAAATAGGTGCTAAACTAAGCAACTTTCTTGTATACAAAGGTTTCGGGCTAGGTGCCTTTATTATACCTCTAACATTATTTTTAACAGGGGCTAGAATCTTACTACAAACCAACCTAAAAAGAATTATAATTTCCTGGAACTGGGGTATCTTAATTATGCTTTGGTTTGCTACTGCTCTTGGCTTTGTTGAAAAAAAGCATGCCCTGTTGTCAGGAGTTATAGGTTTTGAGTTAAATGAATATTTACAAACTTTCTTAGGCAAAACAGGATTAGCTATTCTTCTCATTTTCTTTTTGGTTGCCTATCTAATTATCCGTTTTAGTATTACTCCAGAAGCAATTAGTGAAAAAGTAAAAGTTCATAAAGAAAATAAAACAACCACTGCAGAAAACTCTACAAAAGTAAACCGAGATGATTCAACTATTTTAAATGACACTGATGTAAACAATACCGAAAGTCCAAAAAATGAAGAGTCTAGAAAAGATAAATCAGACTTTGAATTATCATTAGAAAACTTACAACCAACTATTTCTAACTACTCTGGTGTTGACGAAACTTCAGACTATGAGAAAAAACAAGAAATTTCTCTAGATATTACTCAAACTGGTGAACCATCATCAAAAATATCAGAAGAAAGTAAAAAAGAAGTAGAAGTTGCTATTGAAAAAATTGCAGAAGAAAAAAGTGTTTCTGAAAACTTATCCGATCAATTAGTAAAAGATTTTGGTGAATTTGATCCTAAGTTAGAATTAGGAAACTTTAAATTCCCTTCTTTCAATTTACTAAAAGAATATAATGAAAGTATTTCTGTAGACCCTACTGAACTTGAAGCAAAGAAAAATCAAATTGTAGAGACCTTAAAAAACTATAAAATTGGTATTGCTCAAATTAAGGCTACAGTTGGTCCAACCATTACTTTATATGAAATTGTACCTGAAGCTGGAGTTCGTATTTCAAAAATTAAAAATTTAGAAGACGATATTGCTTTATCGCTTTCAGCTTTAGGAATTCGTATTATTGCCCCTATTCCAGGAAAAGGAACTATTGGTATTGAAGTACCAAATAAGAAAGCAACTATCGTTTCTATGCATTCAGTAATTGCTTCTAAAAAATTCCAAGAATCTCCAATGCAACTTCCTATTGCTCTTGGAAAAACGATTTCAAATGAAACTTTTGTTATCGATTTAGCTAAAATGCCTCACTTATTAATGGCTGGTGCTACAGGACAAGGTAAATCGGTAGGATTAAATGCTATTCTAACATCACTTTTATACAAGAAGCATCCTGCTGAAGTAAAGTTCGTATTGGTTGATCCTAAAAAAGTAGAATTAACATTATTCAACAAAATAGAACGTCATTATTTAGCCAAATTACCAGACGATTCTGAAGCTATTATTACCGATACTACTAAGGTGGTGAACACCTTAAATTCATTGTGTATTGAAATGGATAACCGTTACGACTTACTTAAAAATGCCATGGTTCGTAACATTAAAGAATACAATGTTAAGTTTAAGGCTCGTAAACTAAACCCTGAAAACGGACACCGTTTTTTACCATACATCGTATTGGTAATTGACGAGTTTGCTGATTTAATTATGACCGCGGGTAAAGAAGTAGAAACTCCTATTGCACGTTTGGCTCAATTAGCACGTGCTATCGGTATCCATTTAATTGTAGCAACACAACGTCCTTCAGTAAATGTAATTACAGGTATTATTAAAGCTAACTTCCCTTCTAGAATTGCATTTAGAGTAACTTCAAAAATTGACTCTAGAACTATTTTAGATGCTCCAGGAGCAGACCAATTAATTGGTAGAGGTGATTTGTTATATTCTGGAGGAAATGATGTTATACGTATTCAGTGTGCTTTTGTAGACACTCCTGAAGTAGAAAAAATTACTGATTTTATTGGCTCTCAACGTGCCTACCCTGAAGCATATTTATTACCAGAATATGTTGGTGAAGAAGGTGGCACAAATCTTGATGTTGATATTGCAGACAGGGATAAACTGTTTAAAGATGCAGCTGAAGTTATTGTTACTGCTCAACAAGGTTCGGCATCGTTATTGCAACGTAAATTAAAGCTAGGATACAATCGTGCTGGAAGATTGATAGATCAATTAGAAGCTGCAGGTATTGTAGGTCCTTTTGAAGGTAGTAAAGCACGACAAGTACTTGTACCAGATTTAATTGCTTTAGAGCAATTATTAGAGAGTGAAAAAAATTAATAATTATAAACTATTCCGAAAGTGGAAACAAGAAAGACGATGAAAAAAATAGGATTATTATTTATTGGATTATGTATTAGCATTAGTGCTATGGGGCAAACAAATTCTTCTGAAGCAAAAAAAATGCTTGATGAAGTTTCAGACAAAATGGGCACCTATAGAAATATGGTTATCGGTTTTAACTCATCTTTAATAAATAGAGAAGCAGGCATTACCAACGACCCTCCTATTAGAGGAGTAATTACCTTATCTGGTGAAAAGTACAACTTAGATTATCTTGGGAATACCTTTATTTTTGATGGAAAAAAATTAGTTGTTATCAACCAAGATGAAAAAGAAGTAAGTATTAACAACGGTAACTTAGATGAAGAAGACGGTTTTATTTACCCTTCTAAACTATTAACCTTTTACAAAGAAGGATATAATTACCAAATGGGAGCTTTAAAGAACAGTAACGGACGTAAAGTTCAATATATAGAGCTTACTCCTATTGATAGTAACTCTGATATTGTAAAAGTTCAATTAGGTATCGATGCTAAAACAAAGCATATTTATAAATTAACCCAAATAGGTTCTAACGGAGCTGAAACTACCTTTACAATTACTAAGTTTAAAAGTAATCAACCTATATCTGCTCAGCTTTTTTCTTTTGATAGAACTAAGTACGCTAAACAAGGATACTATATCGACTAAAAAATTATATAGAAGTTTTGTTACTGGTTTACTTAAAAAATCATTAACAAAACTTTTGTGTTTATATACCACTAACCTACTACCTTTGCTTCTGTGAAAACATTAGACAGATATATATTAAAAAGTTTTATAGTTCCCTTTTTAGCAACCTTCTTTATCATTTTATTTGTACTAGTAATGCAAGTACTGTGGTTGGCTTTTGATAATTTTGCTGGTAAAGGTATTAGTGCTGGAATTATTTTAAAATTTTTGTGGTACACTACACTTCTTGTAGCCCCTCAAGCCTTACCTATTGGTGTTTTATTATCTTCTATTATGACGCTGGGTAGTTTATCTGAAAATTATGAATTTGCCGCAGCCAAGTCTGCTGGTGTATCTCTACAACGTATGGTTCGTCCTATCGTTTTTTTAGCTATTTTTTTAAGTGGTATTAACTTTTTGTTTCTTAATTACGTGTATCCATATGCAATGCTTAAGCAATTAAACATGAAGGTAAACATTAAAAAGAAACAACCAGCTATTGCTTTAGTTGCCGGAAGCTTTAACACTGAAATCCCTAATTTTCAAATAAAATTTAAAGAGAAATACGGCGAAGAAGACAACCTTTTAAAAGAGGTAATGATTTACGATCTATCTTCAAAAAAAGGAAACAATAAAATTATTACAGCAAAAAGAGGTGAAATTCTTTCAGAAGAAGGTAGTCGTTATATGACATTAGTTTTAAAAGATGGTTATTATTTTGAGCATCATTTAAAAAACGGAGCTTCTTTTAAAAAGCGTGAAAAGATGCCTGCCTCATACGCAGACTTTGAAAAATACACCATTAATATTGATATTTCTTCGTTTAGTAACGATGACCTAGAAGACGAAAAGTATAAAACAAACTACAATATGTTAAGTTTGGCTCAGTTAAAAGATACTTTGCCAACCTTGAAGCAAAACTACGATGCCTTTGTTAATAGTAGAGCAAAAAACTTATTTTTAAGTATTGATGTAGAAGACTTACATCAGTATCCTGATTCATTAAAAAACAAAGACCTTTCCTTAGATATTCTTGAAAACTTTGAGTTAAAAGAAAAACTAAATATTCTCTCAACAGCTACTTCTAAATTAGAACGTACAATAAATAACAACAAGTCTAACAAAGACACCTTAAAAAACAAACGAAAGTATTTAAACTTATATGATATTGAGTTTTACAATCGGGTAGCTTTTTCACTTTCTTGTTTATTACTCTTCTTTATTGGTGCTCCTTTGGGTTCTATTATTAGAAAAGGAGGAATGGGATTACCTATGATTTTGGCAATAGCCATTTATGTACTATACTTTTTCTCCAATACTTTTGGAAGGAATTTAGCAGAAGAAAGTTCACTTACAGCCATTACTGGTTCTTGGCTAAGTGTATTTTTAATGCTACCTTTGGCTATTACTTTAACTGTTAGAGCGACCAAAGACAAAGGACTATTTGATATTAATAGTTTTTTTGCTCCGATACGAAACTCAGTAAAAAACTTATTCTCTAAAAAGAGAAAACCACAACATAATGACAACACAAACTCCAACTAATATTCAATTAAATACAATTGAAGAAGCTATAGAAGACATTAAAAACGGTAAAGTTATTATCGTAGTTGATGATGAAGATCGTGAAAATGAAGGTGATTTTTTAGCTGCTGCTGAAAAGATTACTCCAGAAATGATCAATTTTATGGCAACCCATGGTCGTGGATTAATTTGTACTCCATTAACCGAAACTCGTTGTAAAGAATTAGAACTAAATATGATGGTAAGTAACAATACTGACCCTATGGAAACTGCTTTTACCGTATCGGTAGATTTACGTGGAAACGGGGTTACTACGGGTATTTCTGCATCTGATAGAGCTAAAACTGTACAAGCCTTAATGAATCCAGATACCAAACCTTTTGATTTAGCTAGACCAGGGCATATTTTTCCTTTAAAAGCCAAAAACGGTGGTGTATTACGTAGAACTGGTCATACTGAAGCAGCTATTGACTTTGCTCGTTTAGCTGGTTTAGAGCCTGCTGGAGTTATCGTTGAAATTATGAATGAAGACGGTACCATGGCTCGCTTACCTCAACTAATGAAAGTTGCTAAAAAATTCGATTTAAAAATTGTTTCTATTGAAGATTTAGTAGCCTACCGAATGGAACACGATTCTTTAATAGAAAAGAAAGAAGACTTTAATATTCAAACTCGATTTGGTGATTTCCGCTTACGTGCTTACCAACAAACTACCAACAATCAAGTACATATTGCTTTAACTAAAGGTACTTGGAGTAAAAACGAACCTATTTTAACTCGTGTAAACTCTACTTTAGTAAACAACGATATTTTAGGAACCTTAACTAATAATGCCGACAAAAAACTAGACCAAATGTTTAAGGTTATTAATGAAGAAGGTAGAGGCGCTATTTTATTCATTAATCAACAAATGCAAGCTTTAAATTTATTGAATAGACTTCGTATGCTAAAAGAAAACCAAGCTAAAGGAGAAATGAAAGCTCCTAATGTGGTGATGGACAACAAAGATTTTGGTATTGGTGCACAAATTTTACACGATTTACACATTCATAAATTACGCTTAGTTTCTAACACCAAACAAACCAAACGTGTGGGTATGATTGGTTACGGACTAGAAATTGTTGATTATGTAAACTACTAATCAAAACAATATATAAAACAAAAATCTCGAGTTAATTAACTCGGGATTTTTGTTTTATACAACTATCAGTTATTACAGTCTTTTTTTTCAACCTTACTAATTAACTAACATTTTTCTACAACAAATAGTTTGTTTAAAACACTTCTATTAGGCAATGAATGTTACTCCCCTTACCCAAGGAGTATCGTTCCCCTTACTATGGGAGTGCCACTCCCCTTATACAGGAAAAGACATCCCAATTAGGCTTGGGGTATCACTCCGATAATAATTAAACATGTTTTGCATTTATTTTTTATATTTGACACCGTGAAAATTGCTATAGACTTCTTCCTTTATATTATAACAAGGTGCAATAGTAATTTTTGTCTTATTTATGTGTTAATACATAATGAATGAAAAGAAAAATTTAATCAAAAATAAAAGTATGATAGAAATATTAGCATTAGTTTTTTTAGGTAAGAAAATAGCTGAATTAGCAGAAGAAAAAGGAGAAAGTCCTAAAAAATGGAGAGGTATAATGATTGGTTCTTGGTTTGGAGCTGAAATCTTAGGTTTTGTAATATTTGCCTTTACTGTGGGTATAAATGATAATACTATTTTCCCTGCTGCAATGGTAGGACTGGCTTGTGGTTTAGTTAGTTATTTTGTTGTTAGAAATATGTTGTCTGCAAAACCTAATACTATAAAAGAATTATCTTAGGTGATAAAACATTAAACCTTTGATACCATAAAACAAAAATAGTGCTATGCACTATTTTTGTTTTATGGTATTTTACTCTACAGGTATACAAATGTCTACGATACATTTACCTTCTGGATGCTCATTAGGATTGTTATAAAAAATCTCGTACGGATCTTGATCTGCTTTTTTGAAACCATGTTCACTCATCCACACAAAACTACTTTCCCATGCTTGTTGAAATTCTGACGGAGTAATTTCTAAACGAGAAACCACACATTTTGCTTCTGGTATTTCTTTTATACTTACTTCTCCTTCAGTTTTTACCTCTGAATTTAAAGTTAAACAAACACTCATTCTTATTTTGTCTTCATCAGTAATTTTAGGACTGTCGTGATATACCGTTAACATTCTTAAATTTTCCTGCTGCATTAACCCTTTAGGGTAAGCCCACTTCATTAGTTTATGGTAAGCATTTTCTACTGCATCCATTTTTCCTTGATGTGTTAAGTAGGCTACTTTTAAGGTTGGCATTTTTTTTACTTCAGTTTTAGCTTTCATTTGCATCCATTTTAAGTTTGTATCTATATTACAAATGTATTGTTCAAACTGTGTTTCTATTTTTCCATTCTTGCTTTCTGTTTTACAAATCTTGCTATATTTAGATGGACTTTCTTTTTTAAATTCAGCAGGACTCATTCCGTAAAATTTTTTAAATGCTCTTGAAAACGATGACAAACTTGTAAAACCAACTATTTCAGACACTTCTGTAATCGTTTTGCTTTTTTTATTTAGTAAAAACGAAGCCGATTTTTCTACTCTCTTTCTGGTTATAAAATCATTAACGGTTTCTTTAGTTACTGCCTTAAAAAGTCTGTGAAAATGATATGGAGAGAAGTAAGCTCTTCCTGCTATTTCTTCTAGAATAAGTTTCTTTTCTAAGTTTTCTTCTATAAAATAGATAGCCTTGCTTATGCGAATTGCTGTTTTATTAGGTGTTTTTTTAGATGATTTCATAACTACTTTTTATTTGTAAACATAACTTGGTAGCAAATTCTTCTTCCTTATACACCTCATGAGCTTTCTGTGGAATTATACTATAATCAACCTCCATTCTTTCAAACCAATTATTATTTGGTTTATAAGTATCTTTTTCACCATAATAAAGCACTATTTTTCCTTTGTTTTTTTCTATTTCATAACGTAATCTTGTAGCTGAAACAGTATAAAGACTTTCAACATCTAAACCTTTTAAACAGGCTTTCCAAACTATAGTTCCTCCTATGCTAAAAGCTAAAACAGTAAGTCGTTCTTTTTCTAACTCTATTAAGTTTTTAACTGCCTTCTCTATTCCTCCGTTTACAAAAAAATGGTGTCGCTCTTCTTCTGACAAATTCTTTTCTGGCATTTCAGATAGTTCACAGCTACTATAAAATGTAACCTCAAAGTCTTCTGACAGTTTATCAACATACATCGAAACCCAACGAGTATCAGTCGTTCCCCAAAGGTCTGATAAAATTATTAATCGATTTTTCATGTACTTCTACCTTTTTTTTGCAAAATAAAAAACACAAAACCTCCTATAAAATATAAAATAGCATCAAATATGTCTGCTGTATACCTTTCCATATATTTCGGTATTATAAACTCAAAAAAAACCGAATATAATCCGCATATATAAATTATTACCCCTAAAGGTATTTGATAATATTTATTATTCTTACTCCATCTTAAAATATAAAGGCATATAGTTAATATTATAGGTATTATTAGAAAGTCGTTCACATAATTATTAATGAAAGAGGGAAGTTTTACACTTAATTTTTGTGCAACATAGATAAGACTTCCTATAACTATTGAAATTATAAAATAATATGTAAGTATCTTTTTTCGCACACTACCCTGCTGCTACCATAGCTATAAACCATGCTATTAAAGCACCTATAGCACTCACCAATAAATATGCTGAATATAAAATCCAACCAACAACACGATACAACCAAAATGGATGTTTTTTTAATCGTTCTGCTAAATTAGGGTTTTCTATTTCATGCTTCGCTTTTTTGAGTTCTTCTTGTTTGTAAGCTATAACTTTTTGTTCTTGTTTTTTTTTAAAAGAAATTAATGTGTTGCAGTTTTTACAGTAATCTCTATTGGTATTAAAAACTCCGCAATTAGGGCATTTAACGTTTCTAGTAATTGCCATTTTCTTGTTCTTTAAAGCTGTATTTATTTTTCTTTTTATAAGGTCGTATGATAAGCCTAGTTTCTCTATCAAAGCGTACATAATTATACACCCAATTCATAAATACTACTGCTTTGTTTCTAAATCCGATAAGTGAAAATAAGTGTACAAACATCCAAATAAACCATGCAAAAACTCCTTGAAATTTCCAACGAGATAAATCTACTACCGCTTTATTTCTTCCAATAGTTGCCATGGAACCTTTATCGTTATACACAAATGGCTTTTGTTTTTTACTTTTTAATTTTGCTAAGATATTTTTACCTAACAATCGTCCTTGTTGAATGGCTGGTTGTGCCATCATTGGGTGTCCTCTTTTATAACCTTTTGCTTCCATATATGCTATATCACCAATTGCATATATATTATCATAACCAATTACCTTATTATATTCGTCTACTTTAAATCGGTTGGCTCTTTCAACTACACTCTCTTGTTTTAAACCATTAATAGCGTCTCCTTTTACTCCTGCTGCCCAAATAACTGTTTGCGATTTAAAGTGATCATCTCTGTTTGTGGTAACAGTTTCTCCGTCGTAGTCTAGCACACGAAGATTTTTCCACACATTTACGCCTAGTTTTATTAAAAAATCTTCCGCTTTTTTAGAAGCTCTATTACTCATCCCTTTTAATAGCTCTCCTGAGCTTTGGATGAGGTTGATTTTCATCTGTCGAATATCTAAGTCTGGGTAATCTTTAGGTAAAATTCCTTTTTTCATTTCTGCCAAAGCTCCAGCTAACTCTACTCCCGTTGGTCCACCTCCAACGATTACAAAATTCATTAACGCTCTTCGTTTTTCTAAATCGGTAACCAATAATGCTTCTTCAAAGTTTTCTAATACCAAACTACGAATATTTAGTGCTTGTGGAACCGATTTCATTTCCATAGCGTACTTTTGAATATTAGTGTTTCCAAAGAAATTAGTTGTTGATCCTGTTGCTATAATTAGTTCATCATATTCTAAATTTCCTATCGTAGTTTCTATATAGTTTTTCTCTGGATGTATTTGTGTAACTTTTGCTAGCCTAAAGAAAAAGTTTTCTATATCGTTAAATCTTTTTCTTAAAGGAAACGCTATGCTATCAGGTTCTAACCCTCCTGTAGCTACTTGATATAATAAAGGTTGAAAAGTATGGTAATTGTGCTTATCTATTAAAACCACCTGTAAATCTTGGTTTTCTAAAGCTCTTGCTACTGCTAATCCTGCAAACCCACCTCCTATAATTATTATTCGAGGAAAACTTGTTTGAGGTATGTTCATTGTTTATTAGGATTTTAAATCTAATTAGCAAATTTAACTAAAAGAGAAAGGAGTTAGTTAAAATTTATTTTTTAGTTTTACGTTTAACCCCCGTTAATCAAATCAAGAACTGTCATGTTTAATTTTTTTAAAAAGAAAAAAGTAACGAGTTTAACTATTATATGTGATACTAACGTTATACATATTAATAATAAACCCCTTACATTTCCCACTAATTATACCACTTTAGTTGATGTTTTAGGTAAACCTAGTAGAGAACTAAAAAAAAGTAATGATTATATTATTTGGGATACACACGGTATTTTTTGTGGTTATACTGATAGAGATAATATTTTATCTATGAATGTTTATCAGAATAAAAAAGATAGAAGTGAATATAACACCAAAAAACAGTTTAAAGGAAAGCTTTTTTTAAATAATGAAGAAATTACCAATAATGAGTTTGGCAAAATTCCATTAGGAAAAGTTGCTATTCACAGGCTAGGTAGGGAAAGTGATACCCGTTTTGGGTTTAGTATTGGTGTTAATAGAGATTATAAAGATTCATAACTCAAATTTTACTTGCTGTAAGGTTTTGTTTGTTGTGATGAGTTTATCAATTATTATTTTTCTTAAAGTTTCAATATCCTCTTCATAATAACGTGCCCACTTGTATTCTTTAAACAAAGTTTGAATTTGTTTTAAGCGCTGATGTGCAAACTCTGAAGTCATTAAATATTGGTTATTTGTAGCGTTATTTTTCACTCTTTTAATGCTTACTTTGGCTTTTGCATAGTCAACATCTAAATAAAATACTTTATCTGTGGTATTTAGTGGATAAAAGCTTGACCAATTTGCATATCCTACATAATATTGCTGATTTTTATAATTATCTATCCCTTGAATCTTCCAACGACAATTGGCTACTCTACCCCAGTGATTTGAATAACGAAAAACACCCTCCGCTGTGTAATAGTAATAACTACCTGATTTACTTTGAAAATGCGCCTTCATATCATCAAAGAAATTGACATTTTGCATTTCAAACTCACAGTACGTACTTCGGTAAAAATTGAATTTATGATACTTCATTTAATTTCCAAAAGCGGTTAGTACTATTTTTCTTTTACCTCCATAATTTCTATGCTCACCTAAGTATATTCCTTGCCAAGTTCCTAAGTTGAGCTTTCCATTGGTAATTGGAATTTGTACCTGACATCCTAACATAGAACTTTTAATATGTGCTGGCATATCATCGGCACCTTCATAATTGTGTTTATAGTATGGCATATTTTCAGGAATCATTTTATTGATATGCGATTCGAAATCTATTCGAACGGTAGGATCTGCATTTTCATTAATGGTTAAACTTGCAGATGTATGCTTTATAAATATTTGTAGCTGACCTATTTGAATATTTTCAAGTTCTGGAAGTGCTTCTAACAAAACACCTGTAATTAAATGATAGCCTCTATTAAATGCTGGTAATTGAATTTCTTTTTGATAAAATTGCATTTTACAAATCTAAAATACTTCTTTTATAATTTTTAGAAATTCTTGCTTTTTTGTTTTTGAAATAGGAATTGTTGTTTGATTTTGCATTAGTAAAAAATCTCCGTCTTTTTTTACAAATTTTTCTAAATAATGAAGGTTTATTAAGTAAGATCTATGACATCTAAAAAATAAGTTATTTCCCTGAAGTTGATTTTCAAAGTATGCTAGTGGTTTACAAATTAATTCTCTTTCTCTATTTGCTAAATGTACTTTTGTATACATTCCATCTGCTTCTAAGTATAAAATATCTTCATGCGAAACAAAAATAATTTCTCCTGGTACTTCTAAAGCTATTTTATGTGATGATAACGATTGAATGGCTTTTTTTAACTCTGAAAATTGTGCTGTTACCTTTTTTTGGTTAATATTAACTTTTGCTTTATTTATAGCTACTCGTAACTCTTCTCTATCAATTGGTTTAACCAAATAGTCTATTGCAGATAATTTTAATGCTTCTAATGCGTATTGTTGATATGCTGTTGTAAAAATTAATTGAAACTCTATAGGTTCTGAAATAAAATCTAATATTTCTAAACCTGAGTACTCAGGCATTTCAATATCTAAAAAAACAATATCTGGATTGTTTTCTTTAATTGACTTTACTCCATTTACTAAGTTATCTGCTGTAATAACATTTTTTATTTCAGGAAAAAACTCTGTAAGCATCGTTTTCATTACACTACGTGCTTTTGCCTCATCATCAATTATTAAAGCTTTCATTATTAAATTCTTTTTATTTTTAGTGTTACTATCGTTCCTGTAGCATTATTGTTTTCATCTACTTTATCCGTAAAATCTACTGAAATATCAAATAACTTTTCTTTCTTATACAACAAAACTCGCTCTTGAGTAGCGTTTACAGCAAAAGACTTATGTCCTTTTCTTTTCTTATTAATTTCTGAAGATTTTTTTCGTCCAACACCATCATCTTTTATCGTTATAATTAAAACCTTGTTAATATTTTCTTCTACTGTTATCCATAAATTCCCTCGGTCTTTCTTATGAACAAGTCCGTGTTTTATAGCATTTTCTACAAAAGGTTGTATAAACAACGGCGGAACTTCAATTTGATCTTTATTTATGTTTTTATCTACTAAGAAGTGAACCTTAAATTTATTTTCAAATCGTAATTGCTCTAATGATATATAAATCTCGAGTGAACTAAGTTCTTCTTTGAGTAGTATTACATTTACTCTACTATGATTTAAATACATTCTTATTAAACGAGAAAATTTAACTAAGTAATCACTTGCTAAATATTTCTCATTCTTCATTACATAATCTTGAATAGCTCCTAAGGAATTAAAAATGAAATGAGGGTTCATTTGTGAGCGTAAGTTTTCTAGCCTTAACTTACTTATTCTACTATCTAAAATTACCCTTTCTAGTTCTCGCTCTCCTTCCTCTTCTTTCCATTTTAATTTAATTCGGTAATATATTATTATTCCTAAAACAGATATTATAAATATTGTCACAATAAACCACCAACTTTCCCAAAAAGGCTTTTGTACAATTATTTTAACTCCTTTACTTTCTTTTCCTATACTTCCATCTAAACTTTTAGTTCTAAGTAAAAACTTATATTTTCCTGATGGAATTCCAATATACCTTACTACATCATCGTTTAACTCAGATGTTTGCCACTCTGTATTAAAACCTAAAAGTTTATATTGAAAAACATTTTTACTACTAGATTTAAATCCATTAGCATTAAAGTTAAATGTAATGTCGTTAGTTTTGTAAGGCAGTTTGTATTTTGTTTTTATTTCTTGTTCTATTCCTCCAATTTTAACATTACTTATGTAGGCTAACGGAGCTAATTTTGGTTCTATTAACTCTGGAACAGATGTATTTATTCTACATAAAAAATTGTTACCAGGTATCCATAAATAATTATTTTGTATTACTGGAGTTTTAAATTTTATAGCACTTTTATCAGTTAAATTTATTGTATTTATTATTTTTTTATCTGTATCGTATCGCTGTATTCCTTTTTCAGTAACAATCCATAGAAAATTGTCCTTCCCTAAAATTCCTTTTATTTGAGATTGTAACAATCCGTTTAAACATGTTATGCTGTCAGTTACTTTTCCTGCCTCTAAACCTAAAATTTTATCTCTTGTAGTTGCCCATATTTTACCGTTAGTAGTTTGAGTATATTCAGAAAAAATAATAGGTTTATTTTGATGATGTACTGGAATAGTTTGTAGTTTACTGTTATAGGCTACCGTTCCATCAATATAAGTAACGTAAATAAGTTTGTTTTTTGAATCGTAATGAGTACTAATAGGTCTTTTGTTTTCTAAAACTATATATTCCTTGTTCCTAGAAAGTTGAGTATAAATAATAGCACGTCGATATGATAGATACACCAATGAATCTTTATTTATTTTCGTAAAATCTTTAGCTGTGGTAAACTGATTTCCTGCATTAGTAATTTTTAACTTTTTTATATCATATGTATAGCTACTAGTTCCGTTTGTGCTTATATATGCTTTTTGTAGGTTTTTATTATATTTTATTTTATTAACAGGTCGTTGATTAGATAAACTGATAATTTTATAATCGTTACCTTTTGTATTGTAATCTATTAAATTACCATTTTGAGTTCCTAATAACAGCCTATTATTACCAATAGTTTCTATTGAGATAATATCTTCTTTTATCTCTAAAAAACTTTTCTTCGTTATTTCTAAACTTGGCACAACGAAAATTCCATTTTGCAGTGTTGTAAGCCAATAATTATTCTCATAATCTTTTAAAACATCGGTTATATGATAGTCTTTAAAAATTTGTTTAGTATTATTTACTTTATTCTTATTTAAAGTTCTGTAAATACCTTTTGATGTTAACAACCAGTTTTCTTTAAACTTTTTGGTATTATAAATCTGTGCTTTTTCAAGAGCTTGAGGGAGTTTTGTTGTGGTAATTTTTCTTGTATGTATATTAATTGAAAATGGTTTTAAGACATCTTTATCTAACTTAATTACAATCTCATCGAACCATTGAAACATTTGAAAGTTTCCATTATCTAAAAAATATTTTTCTTTATTACATTTTACTTTTCTAAAAACAGGTTCATCTTCATTTTCATAAACATGAGTAATTATATTTCTTTCTTTTAAATTATAATAAAAAAAACCGTTTTCAGATTTTGTTATTTTTGAAATTTCTGCATTTAAATCTTTTTTTACAAATCCGGTTTTTTTAGCTATAAGATAGCTCTTCTTCTGTGATAGAAAAAAGATATTATTCTTCATCACTATTAAATGAGCATAGGTTCCTTTTAAATCATTTGAAAAATCTTTAAATAATTGTAGTTCTTTATTTACTACTTTATAAATATGTCCTGAAATGGTCGAACACCAAATTTGTCCTTCCTCATCTATTTGTAAGTTAAAAATACTTTTTGTGGTTGAAATAGTATTTTTAACTTGCCTAAATCTTTTACCATTGTAATAAAACAAACCTTGCTCCCCTCCCACCCAAACTAGGTTATTTTTATCTTGTATAATATTATAATTTGCTAAAGATACTAATCCATCATCAGATGTAAATTGTGTATAAAAAGGCTCCTGTGAAAATACATTTTCAAAGAGAAAAGAAATAAAGACTAGTATATAAAAAGTTTTTTTCACAAATTTAATTTTACTACAAAAAAAGGTGGTTATGCAATAATACGCAAAACACCACCTTTTAGAACTACTCTTAACTTAAAGTCTATATTTAGTTTTTAGGTTTAGCATCACATTTTACATATCCTCCATAAGGAGCTCTAACACTTCCTCTGTTAATTCCATTAAAAAAAGGACTTCCATATTTTCCACCTCCAGTGTAATCTCTTCTTACTATAAACTGTTGTAACATACATTGTCCATCTGAATTTTTCTGTACAACAGCTCCTACAGCCCATTGATATAAAGGCACTCCTGTTACCTTATGTTTTACTGTTGACCACCTATTTGATGTCATATATTGATATATATTTTGCATACTCATTTTACCAAAATATTTATTCAATCCGTTTACAGCTACATTTTTAATTGCTGAGTTTTTATCAAAAATTCCTTTTGCTGGCATTGTTACACTATTTAACTTTGCTCCTAACCAATCTTTACGTAAGTTATCAAACTTAGCAAAAGTTGTTTGAGATGTTAATTCAGGATTTTTATAATACTTCTTAATTTTTTCTGGATTTTTTGCAGCAATTACAAACTGCTTTGGTTGAGCATTATTCATCCACTTATGACCAACGTTATCGTTTTTATGATATACCTCTGCTCCAATTAATAATACTCCTGGCTCCAATAAAAGAACATTAGCATTAGTCCATTCTGGTCCGTCTCCCATTCCAAATTGGAACTGAATATTGCCTTTATCGGCAGATTTTCTATATTTTTCAGGAACCACACCATAACGTTTTTGGTTTGGTGAAAAATATGCATTTAACTGATATGATGTTGGATCGTATTCAATAGAAAAACCTTCGTAAATATCACCTGGATCTCTATCAAAATGGTTTGTTGGATTTCTAACAAAATATTGTGATAGATGGTAGTAACCAGACAGTTTCATTTTATCAGAAAAACCACCATCATAAGCAGGCATTTTTTTAAATTTCGTTCTGTTTAATACATAAATTTGATTGTCTTTAAATTTATCATTTTCACTACTTTCTATAGGTGAAGGAATTTCACTCACAACCGTTCCTTTACTATTTTCTTTAGCTAACAAAGCTTCTTTTTCTGCTGCTTGTTTTTGTTGATATTCTTTATACTTTTTAAAATAAAAATCTTGCTTTTCTTTATCGTTGGGATACTTTTTAGCTAACTCTTTTTTAAACTCTTCATCTGAATACTCATTTGTATTAGACGTTGAATTAGTACTTGAACCTGTAGCTGATTTTTCTATTGATGAAGAAGCTTTCTCTTCTATTTTTTTTGTTACTTTTTGCTTAGCTTTTTTTAACATGTTACCAAACTGAGCATTGGCTGTTTGATGAAACAAAAAACTAGCGAAGAATAAACAAACTAATATTGTATATTTTTTCATTTCTATTATTGTTTTTATGCTATTAGAAGCTACCTGCTTTTTACACAGGTAACTTTCTTTCTTGAATTACTATTTAAAGGGAATGTTTTTTATTGACATGCGACTGTGCTCCAGGAAGCTCCAGATGGCTTAGCCCATTGGTTTGCTTGCGTATTTGGTGGGTTTAAAGGATCAAAACCAGCATCATGTTGAATACACGTTAAGTTATCATTTCTATCTGCAACCATATAAATGAAATTTACATTATTACCATTTGCTACGTTTAAACTTGTTAAATTGTTACCTCTAACTTGTAAACCCCTAACTTTTGAATTATTAGAAATATCTACACTTGTTAAATTGTTGTTGTAAACAACTAAAGTTCTTAAATTTGGATACATAGAAACATCTAACGTACTAATTTGATTTTGCTCTAAGTATAAAGTTCTTAACCCATTGGCTGTTGTTGGTAATAATAATGTTGAGATATTATTACCTCCACATTGAAAGCTAACTAAACTTGAGTGATTAGATAAATCGATTGAGTTTATATTATTCTGCTCAATTAATATAGTTTGTAAAGCTGTATTAGCTGAAAGATCTAAAGCTGTTAAATTATTCCCTCTTAACGTTAATCTTGTTATTGCTGTATTCTGACTTAAATCTATACTCGTTAACGAATTATTCATAGCATTAAACTCTGTAATATTCACAAAAACCTCTATACCTGTAACATCTGAAATACTTAACCCATCAACACGAATTGAACCTGAATATGCCTGAGCTTCTGATACTTGAATTTCACTATCTCCATTAGTATTAATAGCGTTATCAGCTACTAAAGCCGTTTTAAAATTAGCATCTGGTATATTTACAATAGTACCAGTTGCGGCTTGTAACCCCGTGCCATTAATCATAATAGCATAACTTGGTTTTGTAGGATCATTGCTTTCTACAACTATCATTGCTTGTTTTTGTCCTTCAGATTGTGGTGTAAAACGTGCTGTTACCTCATAAACGCCACCATTAGGAGCAATTGTTTGTGGTGCAGATACATTTACCAAGGTAAAGTCACTAGAGTTAAGTCCACTCATTCTAATATTACTTACCTCTAAACTTCCTTGACCATTATTTTGAATAGCAAAAGTTAAATCATTTGAAGAGTTACCTACTGTAACATCTCCAAAACTTAATCCAGTTTCACTAAAAGCAATTGCAGGTTGTGCTGGTGCTGTTCCTGTTCCATTCATTGGTAAAGACGCTTCATTATCACTAGAATTATTAAAAAACTTAATAGATCCTGAAGCAGATCCTTGTGAACTTGGCGTAAACTTAACTTCAAAAGTATATGTATCACCTGGAGCAATAGTTCTTATTAATGAACTTGTTCCTCCTATTACTGTAAAAGATGATGATGAACTACCTCCTATAATATTCACATTAGTAATCTCTAAATCTGCATTTCCTGTATTAGAAACTGTAATATTTTTAGATAAGTCTTTACCTACTTCAACATTCCCAAAACTTACAGGTGATTCACTAAATTCTATAACTGATATAGGTGTTGCTGTAGCTTTACCACTTAAGGCAATAGCTTTAACACCTGTATTAGTTGTCACCTCTAAACTTGCTGTTTTTTCTCCTACATTGGTTGGCTCAAATACTACCGTAATGTTTTTTGTTTCTCCAGCAGCTAAAGTTTCTGTTGTTGCTGAAGTTGAAAAATCAGCAGCATTGGCCCCTTTTATTTCAAAGCCCGTAATTTCTAAATCTGCATCTCCACTATTAGTTATAGTAAACGTAGCGTCTTTTGTTTGGTTAATCTCTACGTTTCCAAAAACCAAAGCCGTTTCACTTAAATCAACACCTGGTAATGGTTTTGGTTTTGCAATTCCTGTTACTTTTACTTCTTTTTTTCCAATATTAGTCGTAATTTCTAAGATAGCCTCTTTTTCTCCTTCTGTTAAAGGAGCAAAGGAAATTTCAAAAGTATACGATTCTTCCTTTTTAATTACTTTCGGTACTGCACTAGTTGAAAAATCAGCAGCATTTGTTCCTTTTAATACAAATTCATCTATTTCTAAATCTGAACCTCCCTCATTTGTTACTTTAAACGAATAGTTAATAGTTTGTTCTACTTCTACTGTTCCAAAATTCTTTTCTATATCAGTAATAGAAAACTCTGCTGGAATAATTTCTTCATCTTTATCACAACTTGTGATACTTACAAGTACAAAAAGAATAGCACTTGCATACATGTTAATTTTTTTTCTCATGTGTGTTTATTTTTCTGATTTAATTTTTTGTGCTTCCTTATAGTTATAAAGCACTTCTCCCTTATATTGGAAGTAAAATTACACACAAGACACCTCTTACAATGAAAAAACTGCTGAAGTGATTTTATCTTTTTCTAAAACACTTTTTTTTGTTTCTAAAACACCTAATATCTATTTAAAAGTAAAAAAGCTCGTCAAATGACGAGCTTTTTATATCTATAGTCCTAATAAAACTTGTAATGCTTTTTAGGATAATACAATCAAAATTTATTTTACTTCTTCAAAGTCTACATCTTCTACGTTATCTCCGCTTTCTGATGAAGCTCCTGCATCAGCACCTCCTTGCGCACCAGCTCCATTAGCTTGTGCATCTTGTTGTGCTTTATACATTTCTTCAGAGGCAACTTTCCAAGCTTCATTAATCTTTTCCATTGCTGCATCAATAGCATCAAGGTCTTTAGATTCGTGTGCTTTCTTTAACTCTTCTAAAGCAACTTCAATTGGCTCTTTTTTATCAGCTGATAATTTGTCACCAAACTCTTTTAGTTGCTTTTCTGTTTGAAAAATCATAGAGTCTGCTCCGTTAACTTTTTCAGCAGTTTCTTTTGCTTTTTTGTCAGCATCAGCATTTGCCTCAGCTTCTTGCTTCATCTTTTGAATTTCTTCATCAGATAACCCTGAAGAAGCTTCGATACGGATATCTTGTGATTTACCAGTTGCTTTATCTACTGCAGATACTTTGATGATTCCGTTTGCATCAATATCAAAAGTTACTTCAATTTGAGGAACACCTCTTTGTGCTGGTGGAATATCTGTTAATTGGAAACGGCCAATTGTTTTGTTATCTGCTGCCATCGCTCTTTCACCTTGTAATACGTGAATATCTACCGATGGTTGGTTATCTACTGCTGTAGAGAATACTTGCGACTTTTTAGTTGGAATGGTTGTATTTGCATCGATTAACTTTGTAAATACATTACCCATTGTTTCAATTCCTAATGATAAAGGTGTAACGTCTAATAATAATACGTCTTTTACATCACCTGTTAACACTCCTCCTTGAATTGCTGCTCCTAACGATACAACCTCGTCTGGGTTTACACCTTTACTTGGTGCTTTCCCAAAGAACTTCTCAACTGCTTCTTGAATTGCAGGAATACGAGTTGATCCTCCTACTAAAATTACTTCATCAATATCAGATGTTGATAAATCAGCATTCTTTAACGCTGTTTGACATGGCTTAATCGTTCTTTTTACTAAATCATCAATTAACTGCTCAAACTTAGCTCTACTTAACGTTCTTACCAAGTGCTTTGGTCCACTAGCTGTAGCAGTAATATATGGTAAGTTAATCTCTGTAGAAGTTGTGCTTGATAATTCGATTTTTGCTTTTTCAGCAGCTTCTTTTAAACGTTGTAATGCCATAGGATCTTTACGTAAATCCATGTTTTCTTCAGCATTAAACTCATCTGCTAACCAGTTAATGATTTTCTCATCAACATCATCACCTCCTAAGTGTGTATCACCATCAGTAGCTAATACTTCAAATACTCCGTCTCCTAATTCTAAGATAGAAACATCGTGTGTACCTCCACCAAAGTCAAATACAACAATTTTCTTATCATCGTTTGCTTTATCCAATCCGTAAGCTAGAGCTGCTGCAGTTGGTTCGTTGATAATACGACGAACTTTTAATCCAGCAATCTCACCTGCTTCTTTAGTTGCTTGACGCTGCGCATCGTTAAAGTATGCTGGTACAGTAATTACCGCTTCAGAAACTCCTTGACCTAAATAGTCTTCAGCAGTTTTCTTCATTTTCTGCAATATCATTGCAGAAATTTCTTGAGGCGTGTACATACGATCATCAATCTTTACTCTTGGTGTATCGTTGTCCCCTTTTACAACATTGTAAGGAATTCTTCCTGCTTCTCTTTCAGACTCAGAATATTTATTCCCCATAAAACGTTTAATAGAATAAACTGTTTTAGTTGGGTTAGTTACCGCTTGACGCTTTGCAGGATCTCCTACTTTACGCTCTCCTCCTTCAACAAATGCTACAATAGAAGGGGTTGTTCTTTTTCCTTCTGCATTTGGAATTACTACTGGCTCATTACCTTCCATTACAGACACACATGAGTTCGTAGTACCTAAATCTATACCTATAATTTTACTCATAATTTTTATTTATCTTTTTTAAAAGTTTTAAATTCAATTTTACGAGTAATAGTAGTCAAAGTGTATGCCATTGATTTTTCACCTATATTTTGACAGAAAAAGGTGTAAAACAAGTTGTTTTTTATGACAGAGTGTCATCGATTACAGTTTTTAAATAGGATTCATATACCATTTTTATATTCGCAAATGTATTTTGTAACGCTTTGTTTCTGACTTTTTTGTCTTTAAACACAACTTTGGTAATACCTTCTTCTAATTGAGGTGTCAAACTTCCTTTATAATTAGAATACATTAAATACCAGTGTGTTTCTTTTAAACGATATTCGTTTTGTTGCATAAATAAATGATAAGTAACGAGTAGTTTTTGTTGAACTATTAGTTTTTCTATACCACATTCTTCCTCAACCTCTCTAACAGCTGCTGCTTCTAATCCTTCCCCTTCTTCAACGCGTCCTTTAGGCAAGTCCCATTTATTTCCTCTATAAATAAATAGTATTTTTTTGTTTTCATTTAAAACTAGTCCTCCAGCCGCTGTAATTACTTTAAACTTTACTTTAAAATCTAACCAATCCTCTGTCAGGTTATTAGAATAGATATAAACACTACTTAATTTACCTACTTTTAACTTATAAATAAGTTCTTCAATAATTGTATTTTTGTAAATATAAACTGGATAATCTTCTTCATTTTTAATTGAAGTTGTAAAGATTATTGGTTTATCATTAACAAAAACTTTATACATTTGCGCTATGGATTTTAACAAAGATACAGCAAAAAAAACTGCCGAGCTTCTTTTGCAAATTAAGGCTATAAAATTAAGCCCCCAAGAACCTTTCACATGGGCTTCTGGTTGGAAATCACCTATTTACTGTGACAACAGAATCACATTATCGTACCCTCCCGTTAGAAACTTTTTAAAACAAGAAATTGCTAAACTAGTAGAAGAAAAACATGGCAAACCTGATGTTATTGCAGGAGTTGCTACTGGCGCTATTGCTATTGGTATATTAGTTGCTCAAGAATTAGGAGTGCCTTTTGTATACGTTAGGCCTGAACCTAAAAAACATGGTAGACAAAACCAAATTGAAGGACATATAGAAAGTGGTCAAAACGTAGTAGTTATTGAGGATTTAATTAGTACAGGTAAAAGTAGTTTAAATGCTGTAAAAGCATTGAAAGAAGCACATGCCAATGTAAAAGGAATGATTGCTATTTTTTCTTATGGATTTAATATTGCTACAGAGAATTTTAACAATGATAAAGTAGAACTTACTACTTTAAGTAATTACGAGCATTTATTAGAGCAAGCTTTAGATAGTAAATATATTACTAGTGAAGAACTTCGAACTTTAGAAGATTGGAGAATTGCCCCTAGTGAATGGAATCAAAACGATAAATAACAACACAATAATGAATATAGAAGGAAATACAGTTACTGTAAAAAAATCATCTAAAGATTTATTTGAATTTCTAACCAAATTAGAAAACTTTGAACAACTAATGCCTGAAAATACTCAAAAATTTGAGGTTGATGGTGATAGTTTTATTTTTGGCTTAAAAGGTATGCCAGAAATTCGTTTAGTAATGAAAGAAAAAACGGAATACTCAAATGTTACTTTAGGTGCCGCAAGTAGTAAATTACCTTTTACTTTAGCTGCTAACATTATTGAGATTGGCGATAATGAGAGTCAAGCTACTTTAAAATTCAACGGTGAATTTAATGCAATGATGGCTATGATAGTTAAAGCACCATTAACAAAGTTTATTGGTACGCTAACTGAAAATTTAGAAAAGCTATAAAGTGGCAAACGAAACTTCTTTCAAACCAAATTCTTGAATCGTTTCGTTTTCTAACTCTATTTCGAGATTTCCATTTTTTGAAACTCCAATAATTTTACCCATAAATAAAATGTTCTGGCTGTTTTTAAACATCGTTGGAACATTTTTTTTATACAATACTTTTAAGTAAGCCTCTTCTAGTAAATTATATTCTTTTCTTTCTAAGAGATTAAAATACCCTTTTAGATTCTTTAAAATATTTTCTAATAACACATCCAAATCAAATTCTCTTCCTAAAATCTTTTTTACAGAAGACGCATTGGGTAAATTCTCAGGAAATGAATTTTGATTTACATTAACCCCAATTCCTATTACAGAAGACACTATATTACTACCTTTCAGGATATTTTCAATTAATATACCTCCTAGCTTTTTATTTCCTGACAGAATGTCGTTTGGCCATTTTACCGACAAATTTAGCAATCCCAACGCTTCTAAAGCTTGAAAAACACTCAGTGAAACGCAAAAATTCAAATATTTATGATTCTCCACTTTTAAATCTATAAACCTAGAAAACACACTAAAAGTAAGGTTTTTCCCCTCTTCAACAACCCATTCAGAATTCATTTGCCCCCTCCCCTTGGTTTGCGTTTTTGCAACCACCACTGTAAAATCATCAACTACCACTTTTGACACCATATTCTTTAAAAAGGTGTTGGTAGAGTCGATGGCATTAAGTTTGATTATTTTCATGTAGGTTTTGCGTGTAAAACAAGTATCAATATTACATAAATTACTCGCAAAAAAATAATAACTTTGCTAAAACTTAATTTTTTTTAATGACAATAAAACAAACAAACACAGACGATCTTTTAGCTGTGATTATTAAAGGGATTGATGATGTAAAAGGAGAGGATATCCAATTACTAGATTTAAGAGAGATAGAAAACACTGTTTGTGATTATTTTGTAGTTTGTTCTGCTAACTCGAACACACAAGTAAATGCCATTTCGGGCTCTGTACAAAAAATAGTAAGTAAAGAACTAAAAGATAAACCTTGGCATATTGAAGGGCAAGGAAACTCTGAATGGGTTCTTATGGATTACGTAAACGTTGTTGTACATATCTTTCAAAAACAAGTTCGTGAATTTTACGATATTGAAAGCCTTTGGGGAGATGCAAAAATTACAGAAATCAATCCAGCATAATTGCTAACATTTTATACACCTTTTTATGAGTGATAATAAAAAAAATGCGCCAAAATTTAGTTTTAACTCATTTTGGCTATACATACCAATAATAGTTATTTTACTAGGATTAAGCTTTTTTAATTCTGGTAACTTAGGTTCTCGTAATATTACAAAAAACGAGTTTACTAAAATTCTTCAAGCAAACGATATTAAAGAAATTGTTGTAGAAAACAACAATGTTGCTCAAATATTTTTAAAGCCTGAAGCAGAAAAAAAAGAAGAGCATAAGAAACTAGCAGATTCTCCTTTTTACAGAAAAGGATCGCCTCTTTACACATACAACTTTGGTGATTTACAAAACTTTGAAAACGAAATCAACAAAGAGAAAGAAAATAAAAACCTTGATTTCGATAAAGTAAATGTAGAAAGAACTAGTATGATGGACACAATCATTAGCTTCCTTCCTTTTATTTTATTGATTGTTATTTGGCTTTTCTTTATGAGAAGAATGTCAGGAGCTGCTGGAGGTGGCGGTGCTGGAGGGCAAATCTTTAACATCGGTAAGTCTAAGGCAAAACTTTTTGACGAAAATACTAAGGTTAAAACTACCTTTAAAAATGTAGCTGGTTTAGAAGGTGCTAAAGAAGAAGTTCAAGAAATTGTAGACTTCTTAAAGAGCCCTGAAAAATACACAAAATTAGGTGGTAAAATCCCTAAGGGAGCCTTATTAGTAGGACCTCCTGGAACGGGTAAAACCTTATTAGCAAAAGCAGTTGCTGGCGAAGCTGGTGTGCCTTTTTTCTCTTTATCTGGTTCAGATTTTGTTGAAATGTTTGTAGGGGTTGGAGCTTCTCGTGTGCGTGACTTATTTAAACAAGCGCAACAAAAGTCACCTTCTATTATATTTATTGATGAAATTGATGCTATTGGACGTGCCAGAGGTAAAAATAGCATGACTGGTGGTAATGATGAACGTGAGAATACCTTAAACCAATTACTTACTGAAATGGATGGTTTTGGTACTGACACTAATGTAATTGTGTTAGCTGCTACCAACCGTGCAGATGTATTAGATAAAGCATTAATGCGTGCTGGTCGTTTTGATCGTCAAATTTATGTTGACTTACCAGATTTACATGAGCGTAGAGAAATTTTTGAGGTTCATATTAAACCTTTAAAATTAGCTGCGAATGCCGATTTAGAATTTTTAGCACAACAAACACCTGGATTCTCAGGTGCAGATATTGCCAACTTATGTAACGAAGCCGCTTTAATTGCTGCCAGAAAAGGGAAAGAAGCTATTGAGCATCAAGACTTTTTAGATGCTGTTGATAGAATCGTAGGCGGATTAGAAAAGAAAAATAAAGTTATCACTCCTAAAGAAAAGAAAGTAATTGCTTTTCATGAAGCTGGTCACGCAACCGTTAGTTGGATGTTAGAACACGCTGCTCCTTTAGTTAAGGTAACTATTGTTCCTCGTGGTCAATCATTAGGTGCTGCTTGGTATCTTCCTGAAGAGAGAAAAATTGTTCAAACAGAACAAATGCTTGATGAAATGTGTGCTACCATGGGAGGTAGAGCTGCTGAAAAATTAATTTTCAATAAAATCTCAACTGGAGCGTTAAGTGATTTAGAAAAGGTTACTAAACAAGCTCGAGCTATGGTTACTGTTTATGGTTTAAATGACAAAGTAGGAAACGTTACTTATTATGATTCTTCAGGTAATGATTCCTTTGTAAAGCCGTACAGTGAAGCAACTGCACAAAAAATTGATGAAGAAATTTCTGAAATAATAGAAAATCAATATAAAAGAGCTGTTGATTTACTAGATCAAAACAGAGATAAATTAACTGAATTGGCTGATTTATTACTTGAAAAAGAAGTTATATTTAAAGATGATTTAGTAAAAATATTTGGAGACAGGCCTTTTGGTAAAAAGGAAAAACCTGAAATTACAACAGAAGAATAGTTTTTATTTTAATGAATTTTTTCAAAAAATTATTTAGAACATATCAAGAATCATCTAAAGAAAAAAAAGTCAACGAACAAGAAGTTCATTTGTCTTTAGATGATTCTTTTGTTCATCATTTTATTAATAAAGGAGGGAAATTTTTATACTGTACATCAATAAATGAAGTAAGTAATAATTTAAAAAATATCTTACAGGAAAATAATTGGCGTAAAGTTACTTGCACCGATTTTGATTTATTAAAAATTACTGAAAAAATTGATATCTCTGTACAAAACCATTCCTCAGAATCTGTACCTTTTTTTACATCTTGTGAACATTTAATTGCCGATAAAGGAGAAATTTTATTCTCATCTAATCAATTAGGCAGTCATAAAATAGCTTCTCTCTCTAAACATTTTATTGTTTATGCAACTACGAGTCAGCTAGTAAAAAACACAGGAGAAGGATTAACAGGTATTAAAACACATTTTAGCGGTAATATACCAACCAACATTAGTTCTGTTAAGAATTATACGTTTGAAGTTGAAGATGATAATTTCTTGAGTTATGGTAATAATAACACAAAAGATTTATATTTGCTGCTCTTTGAAGACCTTTAAAATATGTCTAACCTTTTTGTAAGAAGCCTTTCTGCTGTTGTTTATGCTTTTCTATTTATTTCTGCCATTCTTTTTTCAGCAGAAACATATATAGGACTGCTTGCTCTTTTTGCTACTGTTTGTATCTGGGAGCTTTCTAAAATTACACAAATTAAAAGTATTATCCCTTATATTCTTTTAGCCTGTATTACTTATATTTCCTTTCAAGGTACAGCTTTTAAGTATAACGACTACTTATTCGGTTTTACTATAGTCGGGTCACTTATCTTACTATATTTACTTATAAGCTCTAAGCTAATTAAAACGGGCACTTTAACTCAAAAGTTATTTTTACAAGTTATATACTTGATATTACCGTTTTACTTCTTAATGAACCTTCCTTTTATTGAAAACACTTATCATCCAAACATAATTATTTATATAATTTTTATTATTTGGACTAATGATAGTTTTGCTTTTTTGGTAGGTAAAAATTTTGGTAAACGAAAATTATTCGAAAAGGTATCTCCTAAAAAAACAATTGAAGGTTTTATAGGTGGTCTATTATTTTCAATAATTGCTGGTTTTATAATCGGTCAATACTCAGGATTTTTTTCAATTTTAGATTGGATAATCATTGCTATTATAGTGGCTATTTTTGGTTCTTTAGGAGATTTAGTAGAATCTAAGTTTAAAAGACAAGCAAATGTGAAAGATAGCGGTACAATTATGCCAGGTCACGGAGGCTTATTAGATAGACTAGATAGCTTGTTTTTCCTTGCTCCCTTCGTATATTTGTACATTCATTACATTATGTAAACTATCTACATATACAAACCTCATTTATGAAAGATGATTTAGATTTGAAGTTTAAAGAAGCTTATCAAAAAGCATCTGAATTAGAGGAAAAGCTTCCTCCAGACCTTATGTTACGTTTATATGCTTACTATAAACAAGCGGTAAAAGGAGATCGGTTTACTTTTAATGATAATAGCGACTTAAGAAATGCTTTTAAATTTAATGCTTGGATGCAACTTAGAGGCATGAACGAACGAGAAGCAAAAAAAGAATATATTAAATTAGTAAATTCAATCATAAAATAAACCTCATGAAAAAAATCGTTTATTCTTTAGTTATCTGTTTTACAGCTTTTCAAATGACATCTTGTAAATCAGAAGCAAAAAAAGAGACAAAAACCACAAAGGAAGAAGTTAAAACAGAAAAAAAAGCTGCGTTTGTATTACAAGATGCTAACAATTCTATAAACTGGGTAGCTTACAAAACTACTGAGAAAATACCTGTTAATGGTCAGTTTAAAAAAGTAAACATTACTGCTGGTGGTGAAGCTGATACAGCCAAAGACGCTATCAACAATGCTGAATTTTCTATTCCTGTAAGTAGTATTTTCACGAAAGATACAAGCAGAGATTTTAAAATTAAAAAGTTTTTCTTTGGAGTAATGGATAAGACTGAATTACTTTCTGGTAAGTTAGTTTTAGAAAATGATTCTATTGGTTACGCTAACATTACTATGAATGGCGTTACTAAAAAATTACCTTTTAATTATACTTTAAACGGAAAAGAATTTAGCTTAAATACAACTATGAAAATTACCGATTGGCAAGCTAACAAAGCATTAGAGTCTTTAAATACTGCATGTAAAGACTTGCATAAAGGTGCTGATGGTGTTTCTAAAACTTGGGATGAAGTAGCTTTAAACATTACATCTGTTTTTAAATAAAACCGATTAAAAACATATTTGAAAGCCTCAGAGTAATTCTGAGGCTTTTTTATTTTTAGTATACTTCAAACATCCATTTTTTTACTGGCTTATAAAAAACTATAACTAATAAACCTATTATTACTGAGATTACTCCTAGGTTAGCATATACAGAAACATATGAGTATAATTGATGAAAAACTTCTGATTGCTCCATTATAGTTTTTGAAGACAGACCTGTAAGTAGTTCTGTTACCTCACCAAAAAAACCTTTTGAAAACACTCCTAAGCTCCCATTAACAACAGTAGTTAAGTTAGCTATTTTGCCTGCAAAAAAATGACCATAAAAATTTGCTGAAAACCATACACCCATTATAAAAGCAATATACTTTACTGGGGATAACTCTGTCATTTTAGATAATCCAATAGGAGATAAAAACAGCTCTCCTGTTGTTAGTATAAAGTACCCTAAAATCAAATACACCATTGGAGTTTTTGCTAATTCATCAACTTGATAACCTGATAAACCAAAAGTTATAAAACCTACACCTAAAAACAATAGACCTAATCCAAATTTTATAACAGAGTTTGGATTCTTATGTATTTTATGTAAATAGCCCCAAAGTATTGAAAATGGTATTGCCATAAGAATTATAAAAGTTGAATTAATACTATTTGTTTGAGCAGCATTCATCCCTACTAAATTAACATTCCTATCAGCAAACAAGGTTAATGAGCTACCCGCTTGTTCAAAGATTGCTGCAAACAATGTATATAAAACAGTAAAAAAAATGGCTACTGAAAGTTTTTTACGTTCTTTTAAAGTTACCGTTCGTAAAATCTTCACTAAAAATAGTATTAAAAATAACGAAACAATCCAAACCAAGTAATGTTCAAACTCATGATAATAAACTATCAAAGCAAATACTGGTACAGACAAAAGTGCTGCTATTGTTACTAAATTTCCCTTTTTAACTCCAAATTGTTTTTCTTCATATAACTTTTGATTTGGCATCAAACCTTTATCTTCAAAAACATTTCTTCTAAGTCCTCCTTTAAAAACCAGTAATCCTAATAACATTCCTATTCCTGCCAAAACAAATCCATAATGCCAACCATATAACTCCGCTAACCATGCACATAATAATGGAGCTACAGCACCACCAATATTTATTCCCATATAAAAAATAGTAAAACCTGCATCTCTCCTACTATCTCCTTCTGTATATAATTTCCCTACAAATGAAGATATATTAGGTTTAAAAAATCCATTACCAACAATAATTAGAGATAATGAACCATAAAAAAATATAGGATGTTCAAAAGTTAAGAAGAAGTGCCCTAATGCCATTAATACACCTCCTAAAATAATAGCTTTTCTAAACCCTAAAATTTTATCAGCTAGCATTCCTCCAATCATTGGAGTGACATACACTAAAGACATATATGCCGCATACACTCCAAAAGACATTTCATCAGAAAACAATAAATGTTTTGTCATATATAATACCAATAAGGCTCGCATTCCGTAAAAAGAAAAACGCTCCCATAGTTCAGCAAAAAATAAATATAAAAGTCCCCTTGGATGCCCCAAAACATCAGTTTTTGAATTCATATCTTCAATAAATTTTAAGTTTATGCTAATATATTTTTACACATATAAAATCAGAAGGTATGTAGTTAATTGTAGTAAAAAATAAGCTTTTGTAATTTTTTGTAACCTTATTTAATAGTAAAAATTAATATCTTATTAATACATTCAAACTCTATATTAATAGTTTTACTATTATATTTTCGCTATTAATTTTTATTTATGAGGAATTTATTGTCAAATTTAAAAATACCTTCAGGAATTTATATAAAAGATCCTGAGACTTCTGAATTAGGTAAGAGAATAATAGAAAATAGTATCGTATTAATTGAAGAAATTGGTTTTGAGAATTTCAATTTTAAGAAGCTCGGTAGCATAATAGGCTCTAACGAAAGTTCAATTTATCGTTACTTTGAGAGTAAACATAAACTTTTAGTTTACTCTTGGTATTGGGGTTGGATTCAGTATTCATTAGTAATAGAAACTTATAGCATTAGCAGCCCTAAAGAAAAGTTAATTAATACTCAGCCTAATTGTAATCAACGAAAACTCTAAATCGTACTCTACAAAAGAAGTAGATACCGAAAATAAAAAAGGATTCTTTAAACTATACAAAGAAGTGGTAAAACGTTTTGCTGAAATAATTAGTAATTACAATAGTTCTTACAAGCATCCTTTAGCTCTAGCAAGTACTATAATTGAAGGGGGTTTACATCAACAATTTGTAAAATTACACTTTAAATCACTTACTAATTGTGATAAAAACACGAGTACTGCATCCTTCTTTATAGAATTAACATTAAACGTACTTTTAAATGAAAAAGAAAAATAAACTAATCCCTTGGCAACGATTTCTTGGGTTAATAAATCTAAAAAAAAGACACTTTACAAATAACATATTAAGCTATTTTTGAAGGTATTGTTGCTTTATCTTTACCTTTAGGTTACAAGCTATTATAAATTTATTACAAGCAGCACAAGTTTCTGTTTCTTGGATTGTTTTAGTTATACTAGTTACTTGAGGAGTTGTTTTTAATGAAATTTTAAAATTAATGCAGTTTATAATTGCTGTTTATACTCTTCTAACAATGCCTCATCAATAACGATATGTTCAGGAAGAATTCGTAAACGATATTTACTTTCACCTATAAATGTAATGAGATCTTTACGTTCTAATTTTTCTTCTTCTAGCCTCAAAATTGAATTTATATTATCTATAATTCTTGTAACGTATGTTTGACTTTTGATATCTCCTCCTGAATTTACTATGATTGATTGTTTTTCTGCCTCTAAAAATTTTCTTCTATAAGCAAATGTTAGTAGGTTTTTATATTGCGTTGTTTTTGATCCAAAATCTATTTTAGTATTTACAATTCCTTTTGAGGGAATGGTTAACTTTATTAATGACCAATCTAAAAACTGAATTTTCATTTCATTGGGCTTTGGTGTATGTGCTAATTGTATTACCCAACTTGTAGCTAACACTAAAAAAACCGATACTAACGATGTTTTTGCTACAACTCTAATTAATTGATTTGTAAATTCATTATCAAAACCAATTAAAACATCAGATAGTTGAGAAATGAACAGCAATAGTATTGCTATAATTGATATAAAAGCAACTAATTTTAAATCTCTATACATAAAAGTTCTATAGAAAGAAACTCCCATTAAAAAACATAAAAAAGTCGTTAATAGTACATCTGGAAGTGCTGCTACTTTTACTCCGTAATAAAAATTGTTTCCATATAAAGAAGAAAACAACAAAGTTATAGAAGCCACAACAACAATTATAAGCCCTATAATTTTCACATTCTTTTCATTTCTGTAAATAAACCTTGGAGCATCATGTACATAATATAATGCCATCAGCCAAAATAAATTATTTACTGTTGACAAGATGTTTACTCCAATTTGATAGATAGTTGTTTTTTCAAAAGTGAAATAATTAGCTGAAAGTGCCCAAATACCAGAGGTAACCCACACCAACATTCCAAAACTGAAATATAACAGACCTTTATCAACTCTTTTTATTGAGTTTCCATCTTCTAAAACTTCTTTAAATCGTTTCCTAATGTTATAGTAGATTGCCAACAATAACACAGCTCCAATAAAAGAAATACACGTATGCAGTAAGTTATGAAACTGTGTTACTTCAGCCATTTATCGTAAGATTTTAGAAACTAAATCTTTTTTCGCTTTTTTATCATCTCCAAACAACCATTGTAGTACATTATCCTCCCACATCTCATCCTTCTCTTGCTCGTTAATAATGTTTCTATCAATAGCTAAATCTAAGATTTTCCCTGGGTATGATGATTGAATTTCGCTTTCCATTTCTCCTAATGGATAAGGATCATCTAATCCAATTAACACTTGTCTTGAGCCTTGGTTTTTAATCAACAAATCTAAAGACCCTGTATCGTGTACCAACGTATCAAAGAAGATGTTTTTACTTCCTACCGCTTTTCTTGGATGACTTTTTCCTTCAAATAAATCTGGTCTTCCATCAAACCCTTGAATACGACGTCCTAAATTCATTTGAGCTAGTTGTCCTCCATGCGCAAAACAAACACGCATGTTTGGGTACTTCTCATAATACCCATTCAATGTTAAAAAGTGATATGCATCTGCACACTGTGCTAACATCCAAATTAAATGGAAACGCCACGAAGTATTTTGTAATTTGATAAATTTTTCACCATCATACGGATGAATTTCAACCGCTAAATTATATTTATCTGCCAACTCAAAAATCGGTTCATTTTCCTCATCAAAAATACAACGCCAAGTACCAATTGTATCCATATAATGCGTTGGTAAGCACAACAAACGCATACCTAACACCTCAACACAACGTTCAATTTCCCATAAAGCTCCACGAACAAAACCTGGATGTACCACAAAACCACAAGTAAACTTACCTGGATTATCATGTTGAACACGTGCATTAAAATCATTCTGAAAACGTAACGCTTGCTTCATCTCTTCTAAACGTAATCCGTTTCCGTATAACTGAGATAGATTCAAAACAACTGCATGGTCAATTTTAAAATGGTCCATCCATTCAAGTTTTTCATCTAAAAAGAAACTAGAATCGGTTACTGGTCGACTCCAATCTTTTTGCAACATGAACTTTCTATCCTTATCTACCCAAAAAATTCCTTTGTCTTTCATAAACTGAGGAATCTGCTCAGGGTAAGGCAGTAAATGTGAATGTCCGTTTATTCGTAGTTTGCGTTTTGTCATTTTCTTTTCTATTAAGGTATCTATGCTTTATTAGGAGCTTCCATTACTGTTCCACATTTATAACAAGTACATTTTTTTGTATCAGAATAATACTTATCGAAAATTATTGGCATATCGGTTTCAATATTATCTAACGCAAATTCTTCTCTATACAATTGATGTCCACAATTTTCACAGTACCATTCTAAAGCATCCATCATACCTTCATCACGTGGATATTCAATAACCAAACCTACTGTGTTTGCTTTTCGCTGCGGTGAATGCGGTACCTTTCCTGGTAGTAAATAAATGTCTCCTTCATTAATTTCAACATCAATCATTTTACCTTTGTCATCAATAATTTTCAACACCATATCCCCTTCTAATTGATAGAAGAATTCCGGTGTTTCATTGTAGTGATAATCTTTACGATTGTTAGGCCCTCCTACAACCATTACAATATACTCACCATTGTCCCATACTTGCTTATTTCCTACAGGTGGTTTTAGTAAATGACGGTTTTCATCTATCCATTTTTTGAAATTCAAAGGTTGTACTAACTTGCTCATTTTATTTAGATTTTTAAACTTTTAGACATCAAATTCGAGATTGTTTTAAAGGTACTTAAATAGTCTTGTTTCTAAAAGTCTTTATACTGGATTCTTTTATAAGGACTTTGTTCTACCTCCATCAACAGGAACATTTATTCCGTTGATAAAACTCGCTTTCTCACTCGCTAAAAACACTACCGCATTAGCTATTTCTTCAGGTTTCGCAAAACGTTTTGCTGGAGAGGCATTTTTCATGGTCTCTGCAACTTCTTCAATTGTCTTTCCGGTTTTTGCTGCTTTGTTATTAATAATTTCAGTCAACCTTTCAGTACCAGTGGCTCCTGGTAACACATTGTTTACAGTAATTCCGAATTGTCCTAATTCATTTGCCAAAGTTTTACTCCAATTAGCTACAGCACCACGAATGGTATTCGAAACTCCTAAGCCATCCAATGGTTGTTTTACCGAAGTGGAGATTATATTAATAATTCTACCATAACCTTCTAATTTCATAAATGGGACTACCGCCTGTACCAACACATGATTACATTTTAAATGCATTGTAAAAGCTCTTTCAAACTCTTCTAACTGAGCATTAAATACTGGACCTCCAGCTGGACCTCCCGTATTATTTACTAGAATATGGAACTGTAAATCAGTTGCTGTTAACTTCTCTTTTAATTCTTCTGGTTTTGAAAAATCGGCTACCAAATATCCATGCTTTTGATTGTTGTTTGGTAACTCAGCTAAAACTGCTTTTAATTTTTCCTCATTTCTAGCTACCAAGGTTACATTTACTCCTTCATGAGCTAACTGTATAGCTGATGCTTTTCCTATTCCTTGTGTACTACCACATACCAAGGCATTTTTATGTTGTATCTCTAAATTCATCTCTATTTGTTATTCTGAATCATTTGTTTAATCTTAACTGCTTTCTCAAAATGATCTAATTGATGCGTTTGAATCCACCAAGTAGCCACTTCCATTAATACTTTCGGATTATCATTTTTATTTTTGAAAAATGCATAAAACGAAAGCCCTACATTTTCTCCTTTTTTAGCAATCTTCTCTTCACAGATAGCAATTATTTTTTGTCGTATTTCCTTATTCATATTTTATACATACATTTTTCGGTTCTGTAAAAAAACGTAACGCTTCAAAACCTCCTTCGCGCCCTACTCCACTTGCCTTCTGACCTCCAAAAGGTGTTCTTAAATCACGCAACAACCAAGTATTTACCCAAACAATTCCTGTGTGCAATTCTTTAGACATTCGCATAGTTCTGGTCAGGTTGTTTGTCCAAAGTGTTGATGACAAACCATACACTACACCATTAGCCAACTTTAAAGCTTCATCTTCTGCTTTAAAAGACATAATCGTAACTACAGGCCCAAAAATTTCTTCCTGATTTAATCTACACTGATTACTAGAAACCTCAATAATCGTCGGTTGTAAATAGTATCCGTTTTCACAATTCTTGACAGTGACTCTGTCACCTCCATATAGAATTTTCCCTCCTTCTTGTTCCGCAATATCTATATACGACTTTACCTTTTCTAAGTGTGGTTTCGATACCAATGCTCCAATATTCGTATCGGCTTCAAACGGATTTCCTATTTTTAATTCTGATACTTTTTGAACAAAATCTTTTTTGAATTGCTCGTAAATACTTTCCTCTACAAAAATTCTACTTCCGCACAAACAAATCTGACCTTGATTTGCAAACGATGAACGTACAGTAGTTTCTAACATTTTATCATAATCACAATCAGCGAAAATGATGTTTGGGTTTTTACCTCCTAACTCTAATGACAATTTCTTAAACATCGGTGCAGCTGTACGTGCAATATGTGCTCCTGTAGCCGTTCCTCCAGTAAATGAAATTGCTTTGATATCTGGATGCTCAATAATCGCTTGACCTGTAGTCGTTCCTAATCCGTGAACTATGTTTAACACTCCTTTAGGTAAACCTGCTTCATTACAAATTTCTCCTAGTAAATAGGCTGTCATTGGGGTTACTTCACTCGGTTTCGCTACCACGCAGTTCCCTGCTGCTATTGCTGGAGCAATCTTCCATGTGAATAAATAGAGTGGTAAATTCCACGGAGATATACACGCTACTACACCAATAGGCTGACGTAACGTAAAATTCATTGCTCCTAAGCCAATACTTTCATGAGCTTCGGATGAAAATTGGGTTATTGCATCTGCAAAATATTGGAAATTAGATGATGCTCTCGGAATATCAATCGCTGTAGCTAGACTTAAGGGCTTTCCATTATCCTTAGCCTCTGCTTCTGCTAATTCAGGAAGTTTTTCTTGAATCAAACTTGCTATTTTAGAAAGAATTCTTCTACGTTCATTCAACGTCGTATTTGACCAATACGGAAAAGCTTCCTTAGCTGCTTTATATGCTAATGCTACATCTTCCTTAGTTGAATTAGGAATTTGCCCGTAGACCTCTCCAATTGATGGATTATAATTATCAATATAATTATTAGCTACTGGCGCTACCAGTTCTCCGTTTATGTAGTTTTTAATGTTCATTTCATTCACAGATTAAAGAAAAAAGAGAAAAGAAAAGAGACTTCTTTTGTCTTGGTTCTTGGTTCTTTATTCTTTTTTCTTATACGCCACCACTTTAATTTCAATCAATAAATGTGGGTGTGGCAATTGATGTACCGCTACTGTTGTTCTGGTAGGTCCGTTATAATCGAAATATTCTGCATATACTTGATTATACCCTCCAAAATCATTCATGTTTACTAAGAATGACGTTACATCAACAATATCTGACAAATCTGCGTCTACTTCTTGTAAAATATCTCGGATGTTTTCAATAACCGCTTGGGTTTGCTTTTTAATATCTAAGTTGGTAGTTCCGAATTCATCTACCTCAACTCCTTCAAAAGAATTATCAGGTCTTCTTGAACTGGTTCCAGATACATAAATGAAATCTCCTACTTGTTTTACATGCGGAAATTTTCCTCTTGGTATTGCCTTTCCTTTGATTACTTTGCTATCCATGTTTTTTATTTTTTGCTTCCAAACACATTTCCATGAGATTTCTCCTTTGGTCAAAATGACGTTTATGAAGTTGCTAATTCTAATAGTTTTAGCGTTGTTTTTAAATTTCGTGTGGTCGCTGTTACCTTCAACTTCTTTTCGATTACACTATTTGTCAGTTTAGTTTTTCCAAATCCTGACGGACAATATAAATACACAATATCATCAACTATTTTATATTCGTCTTCGTTAATTCCTTTAACTTCAATAACTGATTCTTTAGTTACTTTATCTAAAAAAGTAAAAGCTACTATTTTTTCATTCTCTTGTGAAAACGGATAGTTTTCTAGTGTACTTTTCCATACCTCTGGTGTTCTAGCCAATACAGGTATATCATACCCAAATTTAGCAGCAATCGCTTCTTTAATTTTCTGACAAACGATCTCTTTTGTGTCTTTTGAATCTAAAATAATATTACCACTTTGAATATAGGTTTGCACATTTTGAAACCCTAATTCATTTAACATATCTCGCAAATCCGCCATCGGAAGTTTATTCTTTCCTGATACGTTAATTCCACGTAATATGACGATATATCTTTTCATTAAAGCCCTTTTCTTAAAACCTCTTTGATTCCTTCTAAATTATCTGAAAATAACATCATTTGACTTAGTATTTGTGCCATTTCATTTTTATCTCCAAATCCCTTTAACTTATTATTTTTCGCAAAAATATCTTTTATATCATTCCAACGAGCTTCTTCTTCTTTTGTTAAGTCTCCTATTAATTCTTTATACTTCAATAAATTTGCTTCAGCAGAAGATGTTAATGTTTGAGACTCACTTTCATAATGAGATAATACCATTTTTTTTAACTCCTTATCATTCATTATCGGTACTACTTTAGCCACTAGCTTATTCATATCTCGGTATGAACCTTGTAACTTAAAAGAGGGTTCTGTTCTATATTCATCTTCCTTTGCAGCAGACTCAATATATGTTTTATTTACTTTTAAGATGGTATCCCTTATAGTTATTACTTTTTCTAATACCGATATATAATCTTGAATTTCTTGTTTTGTATGATTTCCTTTTAGTGTATTTTCTTCTGTATTATTCTCAACTCTATCAATTAATGCATAAACATCTTCAAAATATTTACTACTTAACTGGTGTAGTATTGGATTTGATGTTAATGAGTTTTCTATTAAACTAAGTTTAAATAAATGATCTGTATCTCCTATAATATCTCCTAAGTTATATATATCAGCTCGGTTTGCCAACATATCAGGTATTTGAAACTTATCTCCACTTTCAGTATATGGATTTCCAGCCATAATTACACAAAACTTCTTTCCTCTTAAATCATATGTTTTTGGCTTTCCGTTATATACTCCTTCTATTTTTCTTGTTCCATCAGAAAGAGAAATGAACTTTTGTAAAAACTCAGGATTACAATGCTGAATATCATCTAAATATAACATTACGTTATCTCCCATTTCAAAAGCTAGATTTAACTTTTTGAGTTCTTCTCTAGAGGCTGAATTTGTTGCTGCTTCCGGATCGACTGAGGTTACCTCATGACCTATTGCTGGTCCATTAATTTTCATGAAGATTAACCCCAACCTATTAGCTACGTACTCCATTAATGTAGTTTTTCCATAACCAGGTGGTGATATTAAAAGTAACATTCCCATTCTATCGGTACGCTTATTATCTCCAACTGTTCCTAGTTGCTTAGATAAATTATCACCTATCAGAGGAAAATAAACCTCATCTATTAATTTATTCCTAACAAAAGATGATAATACTCTCGGCTTAAATTCATTTAATTTTAAAGTCTCTTTTAAGTTTTCTACCAATAAATGCTTAGCTTCTTTATAGGCTGAAAAATTAGGAACATCTTCTTTTGAAAAAACTTCTAACTTTTTAATAAAGTTATGGTAGTTAAAATATAGTTCTCCTTCAATAATAGTAGGATGGTCACCTTTTAGCCCTTTAATTGTTTGTTTAGGGTTCGCATGTAAAGCTGTATTAGGTTCATGATTAAATAGTAATAATGAAATTATCTCATGTATATAATTTTCATCCCCATTTATAGATGATATAAAAGAGCTAACCCATTGTTTAGTTAATTGAATTTTTGCTTTATAATTTACAGTTTTTTCAAGATTGCTATTAAACACATTTAATGCATCTTGCTTTGTTAATTGCTTTACAAAATCTTCTTTTATTCCTAGTGCAATAGCACTAATTACAAATGAATTTGTATTATTTAATTGACTAAATAAATAGTTAGCTATTACTTTTCCTAATTTTTTAGAAAACAATGAAGTTTTTTCTGAAAAAATAATTATTTCTTGGTATAATTTATCTATTAAAAAATCATATTCTTTACTTTCAGGAAAGAATCGTAAAACTTCTCCTGAAGCTTTAATAGAAAAATTGTAATAATCTTGACTTTCTTTAGGTAAAGAATTCCAAAAATATTGAGCAAACCCTCTAATATTTGATGTATATGTTAACAAACCTAATTCGTGGTGCTTATGAACGAGGGTATGTAATATTTTAAATGCGTCAATATCGTGTACTCCTTTTACATATCCTTCTGCAAACAAGCTTCCACTTTCATTTTGAACCAGCGTTAATAAATCTTGTTCATTAAGTTTTAATAGTTCTTCTGTTGAACAAGAAGTAAACAGTTTATATGCTAAATAAGAAGACCTATAAACTGAGTTGTTCTCAGAAATTAATTCTTGATTCCAATACTTCTCAGATTTCAATAAGGTTTCGTCTTGAATTTCTTGATAGAAATTTGTTCCTATTAAGTGATAATGTAATGTTTGGTCTTTATAAACTATTGATAAATCAAGTGGTTGTTTATTAACCCCAAACTTGTGTTTTCCTAAACGGATTACATTTTCTCCGTCTTCGTATAGCTCTTGTTTATCTTTTAATTTTCTTAACGCATCTTCCTTAGCTACTTTAAGCTGGGTTTCAATAGCTTCCGCTTTACCTACTGATTCTAGTTCTTTTAATTGATTAACAATATCTCTAACTTTATTAATCATTAAATCAGCAGCAAAATACCCATTTATATCTTCTACCGATAGGAAACTTTGTGCCTTTTTTGCTATACTTTTTAAAATTCTTTCAGAGGCAGAGCTTAATGCTTCTATTTTTTTGTTTCTTTTTTCTAATATTGTACTTTTTCGAGCATCAAAAGCATTATGTACTTCTTCTCTCTTCTCAAGAATTAAAGAAATAAATTCTTCAAAATCGGCAAATCTACCTTCTAATTCTTCTAATTGAATTGCTATTTTTGTTAGAAATTCATCACATTTTTCTGGCGTAGTAGCCATATCAATGTAATTTATAATACTTTGATCTATCAATTTTAATTGAGCAGCAAAATCCGCTTTAGCCTCTTTATTCCCTAAAGACTTAATAACATTTTTTATTCCTGATTTTAATTGATTTAATGTTGCAAAAATTAAAGAAATATTATCAATAATTTTGGTTGACTGTGAAGTATCTTCAATCTCTAAGTTTGTTACAATCTCAATTAGAAGTTCTAAGTCTGCTGTTATTTTATCTACTTCTTTTTCAAGCTTCTTAGCATCTATTACTTTTTTAATAGATGTTAATTGTTCTTGTTTTTCTTGAACACGATTATGATATGGCTTTAAAGCTTGATCATTCAATAAAAACTCTACACATCTTTTTGATATAATAGTGCTTTGTTCTTCAATAGAACTTTCAATTTTTTCTAATACATCAATTGCTATATAACGAACATCTTTTAAGCTAATAACCTGCCCTCTTAATACTCGTAACTCATTTAGTAATTCAACAAAATCTTCTATCGTTTTAAACGATGTACTTTTAATCTTACTTAAAAGAACATTCGATTTTTCTTGAATAACCTTACCTTCTTTTGCTGCTTGTTGCTTTAACTGAGTTACTTTTTCAAATTCATCAATTGCAGCATTGGCAGCATCTTTAATTTCTGCAACAGGTATACTTAATTGTTCTGTTTCAGGTTCGTTTATCCAATAATAACTACTATTAATATCATTTGATTTCTTAGCTATGTCATTGTACAAGCCAGCATAACTATCTTCTTTATTTAAAAGAGTTATTAATTCATGGCATTCTGCCATTGCTTTAACAATATCCTTATTACCAATCTTATACAACAAAGTGTCTTCATGTGATGAAGGAATGTTGTCTGTTTTTAGATAAGGGGTTTGCCAAATTTGAACAACATGATGTTTTGTTTGTTCATTTTCTGTTTTAAAATAACACAACTCTCCATCCTCCAAAATTGCAAAGCCATTACAAACAATAGGTGTTTTTACCCCTTGCTCGATAATATTATAAGACATTAGTATGTAAAGTCCTCTTATTGTTGCATAAAATACATATAAAAAATCTTCTCCGTTAGGAGAAACTATTTTCTCTTGAAACTTTACATCTTTAGTATTGTTTTGAAAAAGTTTATACTGACCTGTTTGTAAATAATATCCGTCAGGAAAAATAAGACCTTGATCATCTGGCAATAACACTGCACAGTCTTTAATACTATCAACTTTTTGAACTTCTTGTAATTTGTGGTTATAAATAAAATAACGTGCTTCTTCTTGAAATGGTTTTATTTCAAGCAAAATAAGGTTTCCTAAATCAGCATAACGAAACTGACCGTCATCCAATGTTTGATCAATATGTTCTACTGGTTCTTCAAGAATTCCCTTTCCTTCATCAGTGTTATCTTCTATCTTGATAGTTAGGTCACCTCCAATTGTTTCTACAAAAACTTTATCTAAAATAGAAATATGAGAATACGTACCATAACGGTGCATATCTCTAGTTACTTCCCGCCAATTAAATTCATGTTGCTTTGGAAACTTGTATTCATGTTCACTTCTATTATCAACATATACTAATTCATTTTCTTTTATCAACCATTTAAAAGTCTTTACATCTGTTTTATTTTCACTTAATTGAAAAACCATATGAAGGTAATTATCGATAATTGCAAATTTTGCAAAAATGGTATTTCGATAATACTTATATAAGTTAGTAAAGTCTGTTATAAAGGTTTCGTTATGAAGAAAATCTAGTGGTTTAGGTTGAAATCGATTTTCATTAAACTCATATGCACTAAAAACATCTGATAATTCGATAACTGTTCTTAGTCCAAAATGAACATTGTACCCAAAGATTGAGGTATTTCCTAAAGAAACTATATCTCTAGCAATACAGTTGTTTTCTGTGTTAATTCTATCATTTGCTATAAGCTTCGTTTCAACTGTACCAAATACAAGTTTTCTTTCTTCGTTTAATCTTTGTAACCTATCTAGTAGCTCTTTTTTTTGTTTTTGAAGTCGATTCTGGATAATCTCATAGGTTCCGCCATCAAGTTGTTGATTTTTCATGCAAAAAATTACGAGTTTAAAATTAATATTAAAACACTTAAAGTAAATTCCGAGCATTGAAAAATCAATACTCGGAAAATATTATTTTAACTCATCTTTTTATTAGAAATATCTAATCCTTTTGCTAAACTAAAAAGGTTTCCTAAGAGTGTTTGATCATCAGCAGATGTTGCTCTATCTTTTAAACTCATTAGCAAATTAGCAATTGTTAAATTTTTAATATCCTCAGAAGAAATTCCATATTTCACTGCAAAATCTCTTACACGTTCCATTAAATTCCCTTTTACATCATCACTACTTAGTATAGCGTCTTTTACTTCTTGTAAATTACTACTGTTTTCAATCATCTTGTCCAGTCCTTTTGCCTTGGTGATTTGCCCCATGATTTGCTCAAAGAACATTGTTTCTCCTCCTACTATATCAATATTAGCAGACTTTAATGCTTGTCCTATAACATCAGCTTGTGCATCTGCAATATCTTTTTGGATGTTAATATGTGCTAAATCTACTTTTAAATCTTTTTCTAAACGTAGTTTAAACTCTTCATGTTCTTTACCAACACCATCTAACTTTTTCATTGCTGCTGCTTTCTCTTCTATTCCAGCTGCATCTGCTAAGGCTTTTTCTCTTATAATTTCAGCTTCTGCCATTCCTTCTTTCCTTAAGGCTTCTGCTTTTGCTTCAACTCCAACAGCCTCAGCTTTTGCTTTCTTCTCTATAATAAGAGCCTCCATAGTACCAAAGCGTTCGCTAGCATCTGCTTTGGCATGCATTACTTGTGCTTCTGACATTCCTAAAGTAGCTTCTTCTTTTGCTTTTGCATCTGCTAATGTCTTACGAGCCTCTGCTTCCTTTTCACTTGCTTCTTTGTGTGCCTGTGCTTCAATATTTATTTCTTCTGCTTTTTGTTTTGCAGCTTCTTTTTGAGCCTCAGCTTCTTTAATTGTTTTAATTAAATCTTCTTGAGCTTTTGCTTCTGCTAATGTAATAGCTACTTGTTTTTCCCTTTCTGCTGTTTTAAACGCCTGAATATCTTTCATATTCTCTTGTTCTTCAACCACTCCTTTTTCTAGAGTAACACGATCACGAATAACATCTTGTATGTTTTTCTTTTCTACCTCAACTACTTTTTCTTTTTCAATCTGAGCTAATGTAACAATTCGCTCACGTTCAGTAGCTTCTAACATCCTATCTTTTTCTACTCTTTCAGTTTCAACAACATCTGTACGTAATTTGTTCTTAGCTGCTACAATAACTTGCCTTTGTTTATTTTCCTCTGCAACTTGTACCTTTTCTTCTGTTACTATTCTTGCCGACTCAGACTTTAATAATTCTTCTTGGTTAACTTTTAAGATTTCAGCTTCTTCTCTAGCTTTAACATTAGCTATTTCACGTTTCTGTTGCTCTTCTTTTTCTGCCAATTGTTTGTCTAACTCTAAAATAGCTTCACGAGCTTCTACATCTTGCTTTCTAATCGTTTTCTCTTCGTCTCTTTTAATTAAATTCGCCTTAACATTTTGTACTGCAGTTAGTTCAGTAATCTTTTTTATTCCTTCTGCATCTAAAATGTTATCAGCTTTTAAATAAGATACTGATGTTTGCTCTAAATAATCAATTGCGCAATCTTCAAGCGTGTATCCATTTAAATCTGTCCCAATTATATCTACAATTTCATCTCTAAACTCCCTACGCGCCTCATATAACTCAGTAAATTCAAACTTTTTACCTACAGTTTTTAACGCTTCTGAAAACTTGGCTTCAAATAAGTCTTCTAAAGTTGAAATATCTGATGCTCTGTCGCAACCTATAGTTTGTGCTACTTTTTTAATAAATTCTACTTCATTATTAACTCTTACAAAAAAGGCAACTTTAATATCTGCTCGCATGTTATCTTTACAAAGCAATCCATCATTACCTAAACGTTCTATTTGAATTTTCTTTACAGATATATCCATTATTTCTACTCTGTGAAACACAGGTATTACATACATCCCTTTATCTGTAGCCACCTTGGTACCTCCAAAACCTGTACGTATCAAAGCTTCCCCTTGTGGTACCTTTTTGTAGAACATTGCTATTATAGCAAAATATAAAACAATAAGAAATAGAATTAAACCTACTCCTACTCCAATAACCTGTAATAAACTGTTTGTCATAGTTCTTTTTTTTAAAAAATTTTTGTTTTAATTAATATATGATTGTGCGTAATAAAAAGACTTATCCTGACTTTGTTTTATAATCAAGATTTGCTCTCTAAATTGTATTGGACTCCCGTCTAATGATTTAATATTTATTGACAAATAAGTCCCTTCAGCTTTTACTTCGGCTGAACCTAATTTTTTTTCTTTAATACTAGATAAAGAAACACCTACTCTACCTACTATTTCTATCGGTAGATCTCCATGTTGATTCAAGTTCTTAAAAAAATTTTTAAAAGGTGTTGTGAATATTTTATTGATGAATAGCGACGGTAAAAAACCTATTAACATTAGCACAAAACCAAAGCTATTATTTATACTACCTGTTAAAACAGTAGAAAATGCTGTACAAATCCACCAAATAAAAATCCAACATGTAAATGTGAACATAAAAGGCAGCCCTACAAAGTTGAAATAAATCAGAAATATTTGCCACCATTTTAGTGGTTTTCTTTTCTTTCCTAATACATCCTCTTTATTTACTTCTGCATTTGAAACATCGTGAAAATCTGCATTTCCTCCTTCTATTCCTGAATCTGTATCAATATCAAAATCTGCATCGATGTCTACGTCTATATCTAAATCGAAATCAACTCCTGAAATCATTGTCACTATCCAATACAACAACAGTATAATTACCAGTATTGTAAGTGGTAAGTTAACAGATGAAAATATAATATCAGTAAAAGTGTTCAATTTTATTCTTCTTTATTATTTAACCCTAATTTTTCTTTTAATTTTAACAGACTTTCTTCTGCTGAAGTTTCAGTTACATCTGCCGCCTCTGACAGTTCCTGATCTATTGATTTAGAAGATTTCGCTATTTCCCCATAAGCTTCAGCTAGAGCCTCTTCTTGTTTTACTTTCTCTTTCATGCGTTCTAACATAGAAACTGTACTTGTACTATCAACATCAGCCATTTGTTTATTCAAATTCTTTGTTGCTTTAGAAACTTTAACTCTAGCTTTTAATGTTTTCAACTCATTTTCCCATTTGCTAATATTCTGTTTAATTTCCTGAATATTATATTCTAATTTACTCACTGAGTCATTAAATTGAACCTCTTCTTTTTTCACCATTAATATTTTATGGTTCATTTCTTCTTTTTTCATTAAAGCTTCCTTCGCTAGTCTGTCTGCCTCAGAAAGTTCCATATCTCCTTTTTGTCCTTTTTTCAAAATTAATATCGCTTTTTGCTCATAATCTTGACTTTTAAAAGTTAACTCTTCTACATCGTTTTTAGCTCGAATAGCCAATGCTTTTACTTGCGCTAAGGATTCTAAACTTTCCTCAAGGTTTAATTTTAAGTCTCTAATTCCTTGTTCTGTCATTTTAATAGGATCTTCCATCTTATCTATCGCAGAATTTGCTTCTGATTGCCCTATTTTAAAAAGTCTTTTAAAAAAATTCATATCTATTTTTTTTAATATTTTGAAAAATTAATAATGTGATCTGAGTATTCACTTAAGAGTAAGCTAAGTGAGTTTAAACTAGCTTCAAACTCATTGGCGTCTAAATTCTCTAATTGAAGTGTATCTCTAAAAATAACACGTTCTCCACTTTCATCTAAGACAAAAGCTCCGTGGATTATATCTCTATTCTTTTGCAGTAAACTCCTAAAAATTTCTTGATTAGGCTCTTTAATTTTAAAGATATATTGTTCAAAAATTATAATTGGATTTGCAACTCCTATAATTAAGTTTTTAATTCCTTCGTTTTCTTTCTCAACAACAAAAATCCCTTCTTCTTGATTCTCTTTTACAATATTGAAGTTTAACTCTAGTAAAAAAATCTTTACCTTACTAAAATGTGCATTCATTTTCAAGTAGTTTAATTAGTTTGTATAGCATTCTTTTTAAACGATAATATTACAAAAAGTTTCTAAAATTTAAAGACACTTAACACAATATTATTTAGTTACATAATTTTAATATTTAAACATCCTCTCTCTAATTTTTAAACTAAAAAAATTAGCAAAAACAAAAATAATTAGCTAATATTGTTTGCTCAAATATACAAAAACAAAAACAATTAGCAAATAAAATTAGCAAAATATGTCGTTTTTTGGTAAAAACATAAAAAAAATAAGAAGTGTTAAACGCTTAAGCCAACAAGCTTTTGCTGAACTTTTCAATCTTAAAAGAGCCACTTTAGGTGCTTATGAAGAAGGTAGAAGCGAACCTAAAATTGATACTATTATAAAAATTGCTAATTATTTTAGCATTCCTATAGACAACCTACTAACCTCAGAACTTACTGTTAATAATTTACTCCAGTTCAAAGAGAACCTAACTCTAGAAACAGAAAAAACCTCCAAAGAAACCACCACTAAAATACCTTGTATCACTAAAAAAGTAGCTACACAGTACCTCAAACACTACAATAAAACTTCTTTCATTAATAATTTACCTAAAATTCAACTCCCTATTAACTCACAAAAAAAACTTAGAGCCTACACCATTTCAAATTTAGAAATGGCCAATCACGATAACGGATTCTACCCTAACGACATAGTAATAGGAGAATTTACACCAAACAACACCATAAAGAACTTAAAAAACGGAGAACTTGCTCTTACTCTTGTTAAAAACGAACTAATACTACGTAGGCTTTATATTAATAATAATTCTATAACACTATGTGCAGATCATAAAAATATACCTGATAAAGTATTTCCTTTTAAAGACATCAAAGAATTATGGAAAATACAATATGTGCTTTTTAACAGAGTTCCTGATTTTAACACCTCGATAGAAAACAAACTTTCTTTTTTAGAACAAGAGCTTTTAAAACTAAAAAGAGAATCACAGTAAACAGTTACCTAAATCCTGCTATTTTATCTTCTTCTAAGATTTCATTGGTTTCTTCTTGTACTTTTTCCAACACCTCATTTAAATCAGTTACCGTATCTAAATCGTTATGCGCTACCATATTTAATAAGGCTTTGTCTTGTGCACGTCCTTTTTTCATCGCTTCTGCATACGGAATCTCTTCATTAAAAGTTACCATAGAGTACTTTGAAAAATATTCTGTTGGGAAGGTCTTTTCTAAATCCATTTCTAATTTTCTCTTTTGTTTAAATAATGGATTTGCTACATGATCACGCATTTCGTAAAAATTATCGATAGCTAAATCAGCAATCGCATCGGTATCTTCTTTACGCGCTTTTTCATACGCTTTAAAAGTAGCTTGCCAATCTCCTTCGTGCTCATCTAAAATTGTATCAAATACAGTTACATCTTCAAAAGAGGCATTCATTCCTTGTCCATAAAACGGAACTATCGCATGTGCTGCATCTCCTAGTAACAAAGTTTTATTTTGATAATGCCAAGGCGAGCATTTTACCGTTCCTAAAGCTCCTGTTGGATTGTTAATAAACTCATCTTTAATACTCGGTATCAACGCTAAGGCATCTGGAAATTCTTTTTCAAAAAACTCAGTTATTTTTTCTTCCGTAGTTAAGCTATTGAAATTGTACTCTCCTTCATCGTAACTTAAAAACAAGGTTACCGTAAAACTTCCATCCAAGTTAGGTAAAGCTATTAACATATACTCTCCGCGAGGCCAAATATGCAAATGACCTTTACTAATTTGGTGTTTTCCTAACTTGTCTGCAGGAATTTCTAATTCCTTGTATCCGTGTGTTAAAAAATTCTGCGAATAGCTAAACAAGAATTTTCTTTCTAAATAGTAGCTTTTCCTCAATGCAGACCCTGCACCATCTGTTCCAAAAATCACATCTCCATCTACTGAAAACTCTTCCTTCGTATTGTAGTTTTTAAAATGCGCTACCGTATTTTCAATATCTACCGAAGTACATTCTGTATTAAAATGAATGCTTACATTTTCGTGTGCTTCCGCTTCGTTTAATAAGATTCCGTTTAAGTCTCCTCTCGAAATAGAATTGATATATTCTCCTTCTCTACCTGAATAATTAGAAGCAAACGTATTCCCTTCTCTATCGTGCATTAAACGTCCGTACATCGGAATACAAATTTTACGCGCTTTTTCTTCTACACCACATAAACGAAGTGCTTTAAAACCACGATCAGATAATGCTAAGTTGATAGAACGTCCTGCTGAAATATCGGTAACTCGTAAATCTGGACGACTTTCATATATAACTACTTTATACCCTCTTTGCGCTAAACGAAGTGCTAATAAACTTCCGCATAAACCAGCACCTATAATTACTATGTTATCTTTTTTACTCATTACAGTAATTCTTTTAATATTTCAACCATTCTAAACACATCTTCAAAACTATTATACATTGGCACAGGGGCACAACGTATTACATCAGGCTCTCTCCAATCGGTAATAATATTATTTTCGGTTAATTTTTTGTGCAAACTTTTATCTGCGTTCTTTACTTGAATAGATAATTGGCACCCTCTTTCTTTCGGGTTAGATGGTGTAATTATTTTAATACTGGCCGTATCAATCTGATTGATTAGATATTCAAAATAACCCGTTAATTTTTCCGATTTAGCTCTTAACGCTTCCATTCCTACTTCTTCAAACATATCTAACGAAGCTCTAATTGCTGCCATCGATAAAATAGGCGGATTACTCAACTGCCAACCTTCTCCTCCTGCCATTACATCAAAGGGTTGACGCATATTGAAACGAGTTTCTTTATTATGATTCCACCATCCTGCAAAACGAGGTAAGTCTTTATTGTGCGCATGTTTTTCATGTACGAATAGGCCTCCTAAACTTCCTGGTCCTGAGTTTAGATACTTATAGGTACACCAAGCAGCGAAATCAACTCCACTATTGTGCAATTCTGGAGAAATATTTCCAGCACCGTGTGCTAAGTCAATTCCCACCATGCAATTTTTAGCGTGTCCAATTTCTGCAATACGTTTGATATCTAAATACTGTCCTGTATAATAATTCACACCACCTATCAACAACAAAGCTATTTCATCACCTTGTTCATCAATTATTTTCTCTAAGTCTTCTATTCGTAATAACTCTTCTCCTTCACGGGGTTTCCATTCTATCAATCCTTCTTCAGTATCAAAACCATGAAATTTTAATTGCGATTGTACTGCATATCTATCCGAAGGAAAAGCATCACTTTCTATAACAATTTTATACTTTGTTTTAGTTGGTTGATAAAACGATACCATTAACAAATGCAAATTGGTTGTTAAGGTATTCATCACCACCACTTCTAATGGTTTTGCTCCTACAATTTTTGCCATCGAATTGGTTAAAAACTCATGATATGGCATCCATGGATTTCGAGCTTCAAAATGCCCTTCTACTCCATATTTTGCCCAATCGTCTAATTCTTGTTGAATGTATTGTTGCGTTTGTTTAGGTTGTAATCCAAGAGAATTCCCCGTAAAATACAACCAGTCATTTCCTTCGGCATCTTTTGGAATATGAAACTGCGCTCTTAAATGCGCTAAATTATCTTCTTTATCTAGTTGTTGTGCGTAATCAAGTGTTGGTTTGTGCATACTTATCTTTATTTCTAAAAACCATTTTAAAGACACTAAAGATACTTCATTTTTGACTCAAAATAAAAACCAAAGTGTTTCATATACTAAAACAGCGTTTTATAAACTTACCAACTTTTATTATATTAGTCAATATTTTTAAAAAAAAATGAATACAGGTTCTAAAAATTTAAATCAGTCCATCATCAAAGCATTTACTGTTTTAGATGCTTTTACTAATGATAAAAAAGAATGGGGTGTTAGAGAATTAGCTACTATAACTGGCTATAACAAGAGTACCGTATACAGATTATTAAGCACTTTAGTTTCGTTAAATGCTGTGCAACAAAACAACAACGAAAAATACCAACTAGGAAGTAAATTATTTGAATTAGGGAACCGTGTTGCTATCTATAAATCACTAAGAAACTTAACTAACGAGTCTATACAAAAAGTAGCCTTAGAAATTAAGGAAACTGTTTTGTTGGGTATTTTAAAAGAACAACAAGTACTACACATTAATAAAGCAGACAGTTTACAAGGACTAAAAATAAGCACTTCTATTGGTTCTTACGCCCCTATTAATGGCAGCGCAATTGGAAAATTATTATTAGCTTTTTCTTCGTTAGAAACACAAAGAACTTTTTTTAGTTCAGTTACACTGCAATCATTCACTAAAAATACGTTTACCTCAACCTCAAAGCTCAAAAAGGAAATACAATTAATTCAGCAACAAAAGTTTGCTTTAGATATTGAAGAGTTTGAAATTGGTTTGGTATGTATTGCAATACCCATATACAACAAAAAAGGAAAGGTTATTGCTGGATTGAGCGCATCTGGACCTTCCAGTAGGTTTAAAATGGAAAATGTTGCTAGCTATATAAAAATCTTACAGAATGGTGCTGCTGAGATAGAAAATAGACTAAGTGATTTTAATAGATTATAAAATTGAATCATGAAACAAATTAAAACACTTTTACAATCTTTTGCTAACATTTCTGATAAAGATTCAGATTACTTTTCTTCTAAACTAAAAAAACAAACGCTTCAAAAAAAGGAAATACTATTGATCAAAGGAGAAACAGAAAATTACCTTTCTTTTGTTGAGGAAGGGGTTTTAAGATTGTTTATTCCAAAAATTGAAAACGATGTTACCTTTGGTTTTGTTTTTAAAAATAGCTTTATAAGTGCTTATGACTCTTTTTTAACACAAACTCCATCTGAATATAGTATTGAAACGTTGACTCCTACTGTTTTATGGAGATTATCTTCTAATGATTTAGAAAGCATCTATCAAAATACTTCTATTGGTAATGAAATTGGAAGAAAAAATGCCGAAAGTTTATTCTTGCTAAAGTCAAAACGAGAGCTTTCTTTATTAAACAACACCCCTGAAGAACGATATCTTAACCTTTTTCATGAAAGACCTGAGTTAATCAAGCAAATTCCATTAAAATATATAGCTTCTTATATTGGGGTAACCCCACAAGCGTTGAGTAGAATTAGAAAACGAATTTATTAACCCAAGTTCATTGATTGTTTTTAAAAGTTTATTCAATTTTGAGAAAAATTTTAATCAATGAAACCATTATTTATTTTACTAATCATTTTTATAATTTCTACAGGAGTTCAGAAACTATTTTTAAAAAGTGTGAACTATACTCTTTCTGGCAGAATCGCCATGTGTGCTATGTTGCTATTTACTGCTTTAGGACACTTTTTATTTATAGATGGCATGAGTAAAATGATTCCGAATTTTATCCCTTTAAAATCATCTATAGTAATACTAACAGGCGTATTTGAAATTATATTGGCAATTGGTTTACTATTACCAAACTACCAAAAAACCACGGGCTGGATTCTTATTGTATTCCTTGTATTAATGTTACCCGCCAACATAAAAGCAAGCTTGGAGAACTTAAACTATCAAACGGGTACTTATGATGGTAAAGGACTTTCTTATTTATGGTTTAGAGTTCCTTTACAGTTCTTTTTTATTGTTTGGGTGTACTTTTCTACTTTAAAAAAGTAATTATAAATAAAAAAGGTCTACATTTTACTGTAGACCTTGAACAATATAATTTGTTTAAGACATGATTTAGTATAATACTCTAAACTTAATCGTTCCTTCTACTTTTTTAAGTTTAGTAATCACTTCTTGATTGTATTCTTTATCCACATCAGTAATTACATAACCTACCTTTTCATCAGTAGATAAGTATTGCCCCGTAATGTTCAACTCATATTTTGCTAATACTTTATTGATTTTCGCCATCACGCCAGGTACGTTTTTATGAATATGTAAAAAACGGTGTGCGTTTTTATGCTTTGGCAAGCGAATATTCGGGAAATTCACTGCATCTACCGTATTTCCTGAGTTGATATATGCCATAATTTTGTTTGGAACAAAATCAGCTATATCTTTTTGAGCTTCTTCAGTGCTTCCTCCTACATGCGGTGTTAAAATCACATTATCCAGCCCTTTTAACTCCGTATAAAAATCACCATTTTTTCTTGGCTCTTCAGGATAAACATCCACTGCAGCTCCAGCAATTTTACCTGATTTTAACGCACTCACTAATGCTTCAATATCTACCACAAACCCACGAGATAAGTTCACCAAGTGTGCACCATTTTTCATTTGTGCTATTTCCTCTTTTCCTATGTAGTTTTTATTTGCTGAATTATCATCAACATGTAACGTAACTACATCTGAAATATTCAATAATTCATTTAATGTATCTATTTTTGTGGCATTCCCTAAAGACAGTTTATCTTCTACATCATAATAATACACATCCATACCTAAAGCTTCAGCTAATACAGATAATTGTTTACCAATGTTTCCGTATCCAACAATTCCAAGTTTTTTACCGCGAACCTCTCTTGAACCTTGTGCTGTTTTATTCCATTGACCGTTATGGATTTCTGTACTTCTTTGAAACACACTACGCATTAACATTATAATCTCTCCAATAGCTAGTTCAACCACCGAACGTGTGTTACTATATGGTGCATTAAAAACCACTACTCCACTCTCTTTACAAGCTTCTAAATCAATCTGCTTCGTACCAATACAAAAAGCAGAAACTACCATTAACTTTTCGGCAGCTTCAATAACTTTACGAGTTACTTGTGTTTTAGAACGGATTCCTAACACATGAACATCTTTTAACTTTTCAATCAATTCATCTTCTGATAAACTTCTTGATACAGTTTCTACTGAAAACCCATCACCTGTTAGCTTTGTAAAAGCATCAGAGTGTACGTTTTCTAATAATAATATCTTAATTCTGTTCTTTGGGTATGATAAGTTTCTAGGCAATTTGTTAACGTATAAAAATTCATCTAAATTCGGCGTAATATGGTCGGCATTTGCAATCGTTTTATCCCTCGATACATTCTCTGTATATGCGAAGAAAGTATCAGCAACACCTGCCTCTTTAGTAACTGCATCACTATACCCATCACCAATAACTTGCACTTCACCTTCTAAATTTAAGGATTTTAAACAATCTATCTTACCATTATGTTTAGATAATGGATTTTCTGTATCAAATCCAATGATAACTCCATCTTTGTCAAACTCAAAAGTATTTGCGAATACTCTTTCCGACGGAATGTTATACTCCGCAACTATAGGATCAATAAACTCTTTAAACCCTGCTGAAATCACATAAATATCATCAGAAAAGCTCTCAAAAAACTCTTTATTTCTTTCAATAGAAGGAGACACTTTTTGTCTCAATTCTTCAATTAACAAAGGTAAATCTGACTTTTTAGCACTTAATAACTGAATACGTTTTTCTAAGGATTCCGTAAAGGACACTTCTCCATCAATTCCTTGATTGGTAATATGGATTACTTCTTGAATAATCTCTTCCTTTTTTTGATTTCCTTTTAAAGTGATTTCAGCTAAAACATCTAATGCTTCCACACTGGTTAGTGTGCTATCGAAATCGAAAACGAAATTTCGTTTTACTAAATTCATGTTATTTATTTGTGTTTTTCTTGTTGTGTTGTTAAGCAACGAATGTACAAAGGTTTTCTTAAAAACACATATTACAAACCCCTTAAGTTTCAGTTTTTAACTAAAGAAAACACACTTTTTAAAAGCTATTACTTTTTAAGATTTCACCCCTCTAAAAAGCTTCAATTTTAAACCAGTAAGAACAACCACCAAAAGATAGGTATAGCTTCAACCCAGAAAGAGCTATAATATTTAGATTGATTTACTTTTGATCTCATTAATAAAACTAAAAGTACAGAAAACAACACCAAAAAAACAGTTCTAAAATGAGTATTAGGACTAATCATAAACTCCAACACCAAACACAACCCTAACAAAACAGCACCAAACTTTTTAGTGTTTTCTATACCTATTTTTTTAGGAATCGTTTGTAAAGAAATAGCATCATATTGTACATCTCTAATATCAAAAGGGAGAATTAATATCACCACTAATAAAAACCGTTGTACCGCAGATAGATACATTTCGCTTGTAAAAAAAGTTTCGCTCGCATATACTGGCAATAATACCGTAGTACTCGCCCATACCAAAGCCACCACTACTATTTTTAAATAACCAATACTTCGTAAGTTTTTTTGAAACCCACTTAAAAAAGGCACTGCATATAAAAAAGTTAACAACCCAAAAGGCACAAAAAATAATAATGTCTTTAATGGAAGTAACCATGCGTAATAACACATCAACAAAAAACAAATCAGTGAAAATATTTGAATAATTTGTAAATTTTTAGTCAAACTTCGGTGATGTAGTTTTGCAACACCAGCATATTTTACAAAGTTATACCCTGTAATTGTCGCAAAAAACACAAAAAAACTTAGTGATTCATCATACGAAAAACCAAAGTATAGCTCTGTAATTCTAAATAAAGAAAACACCGCAAAGGCAACATGAATGCTAGAGTTGATATAAAAATCGAGTACTTTTTTAAAAAGGTTCATCTAACAAAAATAACTTTTCTGTTTATAACCAGTTGTTTTGGTTAAAAAAATATTGCTTTTAACAAAAAAATATGCGTTAACAAATCAACCAATTTCACTATTTTTGAGGCACGAAAAACAACAACACAATAATGAACACAAATTCATTTCAACTAAGGCATATAGGTCCTCGTGTTAAAGATCAGGATCAAATGCTTCAAACAATTGGCATAGAGAGTTTAGACCAATTGATTTACGAAACTATTCCCGACGATATTCGTTTACAAAAAGAGCTTGATTTAGCTCCTGCTATGAGCGAATATGAATACCTAAATCACATTAACGAATTAGGTGCAAAAAACAAAGTTTTTAAAAGTTATATCGGTTTAGGATACCACGAAGCTATTTTACCTAGTGTTATCCAACGTAATATTTTAGAAAACCCGGGATGGTATACTGCGTATACCCCTTACCAAGCTGAAATAGCACAAGGACGTTTAGAAGCCTTGTTAAATTACCAAACTATGATTTGTGATTTAACAGGAATGGAATTAGCTAACGCATCATTATTAGATGAAAGTACTGCAGCTGCAGAAGCTATGGCTTTATTATTTGATGTTCGTGAAAGAGCACAAAAGAAAGCAAACGTAAACAAGTTCTTTGTTTCAGAAGAAATTTTACCACAAACCTTATCAGTATTACAAACACGTGCTATTCCTATCGGAATTGATTTAGTAGTTGGTAATCATGAAGAATTTGATTTTTCTGAAGAATTCTACGGTGCTATCGTACAATACCCTGGAAAGCATGGACAAGTGTATGATTACACCGATTTCGTAGCTAATTGTAACGCAAACAATATTAAAGTAGCTGTTGCTGCTGATATTTTATCGTTAGTAAAGTTAAAAGCTCCTGCTGAATTTGGTGCTGATGTTGTGGTAGGTACTACACAACGTTTTGGTATTCCTTTAGGATATGGAGGGCCTCACGCTGGGTATTTTGCTACTAAAGAAGCTTATAAGCGTAGTATTCCTGGTCGTATTATTGGAGTTACCAAAGATGTTGACGGTGGTCGCGCCCTTCGTATGGCATTACAAACACGTGAGCAACATATTAAACGTGAAAAAGCAACTTCAAACATTTGTACTGCACAGGTATTATTAGCAGTTATGGCAGGTATGTATGCTGTATATCATGGTAAAGATGGTTTACAATACATTGCAGATCGTGTACACACAAGCACTACATCCTTAGCAAAAGCGTTAAACGATTTAGGTTTCAAACAAAAAAACAGTGCTTATTTTGATACTATTTTGGTTGAAGTTGAAGCAGACAAATTACGCCCTGTAGCAGAAGCAAACGGAATCAATTTTAACTACATTGATGAAAATCATATTTCAATCTCTGTAAATGAAACCGTTGGATTAAAAGAAATCAACGAAATTGTTGATTGTTTCGAACAAGCATTCAATATCAAAGACATTTTAGTTACTGAATTTACTACTACAGATGTAATTCCAACAGACGTAAAGAGAGCAACTTCTTTCTTAGATAACGATATATTCAATACGTATCAATCAGAAACTGACATGATGCGTTATATCAAAAAATTAGAGCGTAAAGATTTAGCATTAAATCATTCAATGATTTCTTTAGGGTCTTGTACCATGAAGTTAAATGCTGCTTCTGAAATGTTACCGTTAAGCAATCCTCAATGGGGGAATATTCACCCGTTTGCACCATTAAACCAAGCAGAAGGATATCAAATCATGTTAGATAACCTTGAAAACCAATTAAACGTTATTACTGGTTTTGCAGGTACTTCTTTACAGCCTAACTCTGGTGCGCAAGGTGAATTTGCTGGATTAATGACTATTAGAGCATTTCACGAAGCAAATGGAGACACCAACAGAAACATCTGTTTAATTCCTGCATCTGCTCACGGAACCAACCCTGCATCTGCTGTTATGGCGGGTATGAAAGTGGTAGTTACTAAAACGGATGAAAGAGGAAATATCGACGTAGAAGATTTACGTGCTAAAGCTGAAAAACATGCTGATAATTTAGCTGCTTTAATGGTTACCTACCCATCTACTCACGGAGTATTTGAAAAGGCTATTAAAGAAATTACGCAAATTATTCACGATAATGGCGGGCAAGTATATATGGACGGTGCAAACATGAACGCACAGGTAGGATTAACAAATCCTGCAACTATTGGTGCCGATGTTTGTCACTTAAACTTACACAAAACATTTGCGATTCCTCACGGTGGTGGTGGACCAGGTGTTGGACCAATTTGTGTAGCGCCACAATTAGTTCCGTTTTTACCAACCAATCCAGTAATAGCAACTGGTGGTGACAATGCCATTACTGCTATTTCAGCTGCTCCTTGGGGTTCTGCATTGGTATGTTTAATTTCTTACGGATACATTACTATGTTAGGTGCTGACGGGTTAACAAACTCTACTAAGAATGCAATTTTAAACGCAAACTACATCAAAGAACGTTTAAGCGGGCATTATAGCACTTTATATACAGGAGAAATGAACCGTGCAGCTCACGAAATGATTTTAGACTGTCGTGAGTTTAAACAAAACGGAATTGAAGTTACTGATATCGCAAAACGTTTAATGGATTACGGATTCCACGCTCCTACGGTATCTTTCCCAGTAGCTGGAACGATTATGGTTGAACCGACAGAATCTGAAGGTGTAGCTGAGTTAGATCGTTTTTGTGATGCCTTAATCTCTATTAGAAAAGAGATTGCTGAAGCAATCAAGGAAACTCCTAACAACCCGCTAAAAAATGCACCTCATACACAAGAAATGTTAACTGCTGATGAATGGGATTTACCATACTCTCGTAAGCAAGCAGCATTTCCTTTAGAGTATATTGCAGACAATAAGTTTTGGCCTTCTGTACGTCGTGTAGACGATGCTTTTGGTGATCGTAACTTAATTTGCTCTTGTAACCCTATTGAAGATTATATGGAGGCGGAAGCTTAAAAACAACATTCAATACAAATTCAAAAAACCTCATCAAAAAAAGATGAGGTTTTTGCTTTTATAAACTACGCTAAAACGGTCATTTCTGTAAAGGTTAACTAATTCGTTGACAGTTTTGGTTAAAAATATTAGGAGCCACACCATTTAAACTTTGG
>NZ_JAKVUA010000017.1:0-77297 GCF_033978845.1 Tenacibaculum sp. 1B UA | reverse complement strand
CCAAAGTTTAAATGGTGTGGCTCCTAATATTTTTAACCAAAACTGTCAACGAATTAGTTAACCTTTACAGAAATGACACCTTAACGTCATTATGAACGGACACTGAGCGAAGTCGAAGTGGAAAGTGACGTAATCTCATGAATCAGAGTAACTCATAACTTTAAGACCTCTCAACTTACTTCGTAAGCTATCTTCGAGGTGACTGAAACCAAGAAAAAAATTTCTCAATTGTAACCTCTTTCGAAATGACCGTTATCGAGAAACTCCCCTCCTTTTGTTATTGCTTGTAAAAAACTCTTACGTCTTCTGCTTGTAATTTTAATAAGTCGTCTTTCACTCTAACTCTTATTAAATGCATTTCTTTTGAAAGGTTTTCAGATATTTTAAGCCTCCATAGGTGTTTACTTTTTGTAGTTGGTTTGGGCATTTTAGATAGTTTTTGTCCTTTATACCTTCCTAATTCTTGCAGTAAATAAAATCTTTTTAACTCTGGTGCTACTCCTTGATAATACTCCATAGATTGCCATGTTGTACCATCAAAAGAAACCTCAACTTTTGTAGATTCTCCTCCTGCAAACACATTCGCATATACATAAGGTTCATTTAAAATGTTCATTTCTGTATCCCATCCTTTGTTCTCTGGAACCCAAATATGCATTTGCTTTTCTATAGGTGCTCCTGAAACCTTATAACTAAGATGATAATCTTTATCTTCTGTTTCTAAGAACCAATATCCTTTTGGGGTACCATCATACATCATCGCAAATGGAACTCCATGAATATCGTGTGCTCCCTGCCACCAAGCACCACAAACCGCTCCTCCTACTAGCTGATGTACTGCTTGTTTCTGATTTCTTTGAAAGTAGCTATGGTATTGTGTATGTGTATGCCCCGCAGCAACCAATACTTTGTCAAAAGGATTCATTAATGATATGAATTCTTCCTTATTACTTGTATACTCCAAAGGGATATGCGTAAAAACTTTTATCGAGTTATACTTGGTTGCAAACTTCTTAGTAATGTGAGACACAAATGTTAATTGATCTTCATCAAACTTACCTATATACTCACGATTATTTATTGGGAAATTGTTGTTGAGCACCAAAAACAGGTTGTTTCCGTATTCAAAAGCATAGTACGAAGGTCCAAACGAAGCTTCGAAAGTTTTGTCTCTGTTAGAAAGTTCTTGTTCTCCAAAGTTTAAATCGTGATTCCCTATTACATAAAATACTGGAACTCCAACTAGCCCTAAGGTTTCTGATAATGGTTTAAATATGTCAAGATTATCAAACGAAAGATCTCCTAAAGGAATAATAATGTCTGGTTTATTTTTTACTAATTCTTCTGTTACTAACTTACTAACATGATGGATATCGTCAATTACATCTGATTGAGGATCTCCTAACAACGCTATTTTTACCTTGTCTTTTTCCTTATTAATATATAACGGGAAATCAAATGATTTTTTATTGGTTAACTCTTGAGATAAATAGTAAAACTTAAAGTTATTTTGTGGGGTACGTGGTGAAACGTACCCCTTTGGTTTGATAATAAATAGTGGATTATTCTCTAAAGACTCTATTTTATAAATCCCTTTTGTATTTGTTGCTACAACATCTTTTCCATTGCTTACAAGTATCCCTTTAAGGACTTTGTCTCCTTTGTCATAAATTCCATTTTGATTCTTATCATGATAAACTCTTCCTGAAATTTTAGGCGATTGCCCTAAAGCTACTTGCACCATAAACACTAATAAACCGAAAAAAAATCTTGATCTATTCATTAGTTTTTACCTTTAAGATTTTTAGAACCTTCCCTAAAAGATCGCTATTTTCATAAACTCCTTGTAATTTATCTGATTGTGGACCGTATGCAAACAAAGGCACCATTGCTCCTGTATGATCGTGAGTAGTAAAGTCTCCTTCAATCATATGGTTTTCTACATTTCCTTGTGGAATAGAAAATCCTGAAGTTTCATGATCTGCTGTAACAATTACTAAGGTATTTTTATTAGCATCTGCAAATTTTATCGCTTCAGTTACCGCCTTGTCAAAATCAATTCCTTCTGCTATAATTCCATGGGTATCGTTAAAATGTCCATAACTATCTATTTGAGCTCCTTCTACCATTAATAAAAATGGTTCTTTTTTCGAGTTTAAAAAAGACAAACTACGTTGGGTTGCTTTTGCTAAAAAATTACTTCTTCCTTGCTTGATTCCTGGCATGCCTCCTTCTGCTGTAAAAACCCCTACTTTTTCTTCATCGTTAGTAATTTCTTCAATAGTATTTTTAATACTGAAAGGCATGGTTTGTTTATTTGAGAAGTGTTTTGCTCCACCACCTATAAACAATGATATTTCACTTTTTTCAAGATCTCTTGCTATTTGTTGCATATGCGATCTATCTTTTTGATGTGCGTAAAAAGCCGATGGAGTTGCTCCTGTAATTTCATCAGTAGTAATTAAACCTATATTATAATTGTATTCTACTAATAACTCACTGATGTTTTTTACTGGTTTACCATCTGGTCCTACACCAATTGCTCTATTGTATGTTTTAGTTCCTGTTGCTATAGCTGTACCTCCTGCAGCAGAGTCTGTTGTAAAATCGTCTGAAGATTGTGTTTTTAAAAACCCAACACTTCTTAATTGAGTTAATGTTAAATCTCCACCATTTGCTAAAGCTGCTGCTGAAATTTGAGATACTCCATTTCCATCACCAATTAATAAAATGATGTTTTCTACTTTTTTGTTTTTTTGATCGTAGGCAAATGTAGGTTTATAAACTTCTGATTTTTCTTTATTGAAACTTATCCTTTTTGATAAACTTTTTAGATATTTAGTAGCTTCAAAAGGTTGATCGGTATTTATGAAATCAACTTTTAAATCTGTAAAAACTTTCCAAGCTGACTCAGAATCTGGGGCTCCCCAAAAACGGAAAGGTTTATTTAAATTGTGTGCTGTTTCAATTACTTTTTTTACTCTTTTAAGATCATCTGCAACCATTCTTCCTTTTCCGTTCCATACAGAATAGTTTTTATAATCAACACTGATTAATCCAACCTTATTCCAAGCTTCTTGGTTTAAAATTTTGGTTAGTTTTTGATGATCAAACTGTATATAATCTGGATAATCTGCATAGTCTTTAACTTGTGGTTTTCCGCCTGAGATTACAAACTGTATATTTTTGTTTTTAGTAAGATCTGGGTATCCTTTTAAAGTTTTTACTAAGCGATTTAGTGTACTATAAGGTTCTGACTTTACATCTATTAACAACTGTATTTTATGTGTAAGTTGAAGATCATTTTTTAACGCTGTTCGTAAAGACTCTAAATAAAGTGATTCTATAGTATGCTTATTAATAATTTCAGCTGTTTCGTGTGCTACAAATAGGGTGTTATTTTTTAATATTACATCTATTTCTAAAGAATGAACTCCTGCTGCATAGGCTTTCCAAAAAGGAACAGATTGTTTATAATCGTTGTGAGAATGTACTTTATAAGTATAATTTGAGGTTTGTGCTTGTATAGCTCCTACCCCTAATATTAGGTATAAAAATATCTTTTGAATAAATTTCATTTTATGCATTTATAAAAAAGATGTCGCCTTAACGACATCTTTTTGTTAAACTTAAATTAAAAAAATGACTAAAATTACCATCCTATGTTTTGCTTAATTCCTGAAGAGATAATCGCTTCATTAGGAATTGGCCATACATGCATATAACTAGGGTCAAAATTTCTTGCTTGCCACACTTGTTCAACAGTGTAATCTGAATCTGGGTTTGATCTATCTGTGTGAATTCTACCATACAAAGGTTTACTATATACTTCAGCAGCATCTCCCCAACGTACTAAATCGTAGTGTCTGTTTGCAAACTCACCAGCAAACTCAACTCGTTTTTCGTGTTTTATATCTTCTAATGTAGCATTGGTAACTGGAGCTAATCCTGCTCTTTCTCTTACGCTGTTTAGATCAGCATCTCCGTTTCCTCCTTGTTGTATTAATGCTTCCGATTTCATTAACAATATTTCTGCATAACGCAGTATTGGAGTATTATATAGTGTTGTTGGTGAGTTACCGTTGGAATTTATATAAGCTCCTACTGGATTTTCAAATGTATACTCATACATGTATTTGTTGAACTGAAACCCTGATAGTGAGTTTTCTGACTGGTATCTTTTTGTTTCTCCAAAAAATTCAAATTCGTCTCCAAATTTTAAGATGGTTACTTCTCTTCTTGCATCGTTAGGTTCAAATTCGTTATACAGGCTTTCTGTTGGTGTATAATATCCCCAACCATTATATTGCCCCCAGCCTTTATTTTCTAACATTACACCTGGTAAAATACTTCCGCCTTCAACACCTGAATTAGCAGACCAAATATATTCACTCGTCCAGTTATTAAGATGACTGTGCAACAATCTGAAATCTTTTTTTGGATTATCTGTATCAATAAGTGCTCTACCTGATCCTGAATTTGTTACTGCATCACAATAAGTTACCACATTAGCATATTTAGAACTGTCATATTGTGCCCAATACAAATAGGTTTTTGCAATATACGCTAAGGCTGCATCTTTATGTGCTCGTCCGTAATCACCTTCTCCCATTTCAGTAAAAAGAGGTAATAAATCTGCTGCTCTTTTTAGGTCTTTAACAATAAATTCATAATTTTCTATGACGCTTTGTGGTCGTTTATAACTTCCTGCTTCATTGTTCATATTATCTTCGGTAACAATAGGAATACCTCCATTTTTATCATTATCTCCATAGGTATGTGCTAACCAGAAATAATGAAACCCTCTCATAAAGTAAGCTTCGCCTAACAAACGATTTTTAGTTGACTGACTAATATTCATTTGCGGAACATTTAAAATAACATCATTCGCTCTCCTTATTATCTTATAACTTTGAGGATACATCCAAGAGGTATATCCTTCATCTCCTGTTATATTAAAATTTCTCACATTATCTGCTGTAGCATTTAGTCGCCCTGTTACCATATCATCTGATGCATTAATGTACCAAAAGAATCCTCTTCCAAACATATCATCATCTTTCATATAATAATATAAACTGTTTACTGCTTCCAGAGCATCTTGTTCTGTTTTCCAAAAGTTTTCATATGAAGTACTTCCTAATGGATCTAGATTTGTAAAGTCATCTGAACAGGAAACAAATCCTACTTGAATACTTACGATGTATGCAATTAGTTTTATATATGTATTTTTCATCTTCTTATTTTTTATTTTGTTATAATGACAATGATATTCCTGCTGAGATAGTTCTTGCTGAAGGATATCTACCAACATCTAATCCCTTACCTCCTACTTCAGGATCCATTCCACTATAATTTGTGATTGTAAACAGGTTTTCTCCTGAAACATAGATTCTTAATGATGATTGACTTAATACAGAACTCATTTTACTTGTTGGTACTGTATAACCTAGTGTTACGTTTTTAAGTCGTAAGTAGGAAGCGTCTTCTAAGTACCAGCTTGAAGTGGTTCCGTACGTTTGATTATTATCTTGTGTAGACAACCTCGGAATGCTTGTATTTGTATTTTCAGGAGTCCAAGCATTTAACACTCCGTTGTCTAAATTATACCCTTGTTGAGAAGCGTTGAAAGCTGTAAACTTATATGCATTAAATACTTTAACACCTCCTACTCCTTGGAAATTCATATTTAAATCAAACCCTTTATAATCTAAATTTAACCCTAAGTTATAGGTTACTTCTGGTAAATAACTATCCATAAAAACACGGTCGTTATTATCTATTTTACCATCGTTGTTTGTGTCTTGAAACTTAAAATCTCCTGGTACTGCGTTGGGTTGTATTAATTGTCCATCTTTACTATGTGCATTGATTTCTTCTTGTGATTGGAAAATTCCTAAGTAAGGCACTAAATATGTAGCGTATAATTCTTTTCCTACTACAGATCTGTACGGATATAATGTGCTTCTAACATTATCTGAGTGTGCTATATAATCAATTCCACTACTGTTATACCCATTAAGGTTCTTTAATTCATTATCAAGAAAACTAGCGTTTGCACTAATACTATAATTTAAGTCTCCTACATAATCTTTATACGAAACTGCAAATTCATATCCTGTGTTTTTAACTTCTCCTCCATTTACATCAGCAGCCGACGTTCCTTGGTGAATATCTTCTAGTCCAGGAATAATCATTCCTTTTGTTGTTTTCTCAAAATAATCAGCAACAATAGAAAATCGATTGTTGAATAAATTCATATCAATTCCAAAGTCTAAAGATTCTGAAATTTCCCATTTAAGATTAGGGTTTGATTGTCTTCCTACATACGTACCTTTATCGTCTAAAGAACCATCTGCTCCTAAAATAACATTTGTGGTGTTTAAAGGAACATCAAAAGAGTAATATCCTACAGAGTTGATATTTCCTATTTGTCCCCAAGATGCTCTTACTTTTAAATTATTGATAGCTTCGATATTAAAGAAATCTTCTCCTGATATTTTCCATGCTGCTGAAGCTGATGGAAAATAGTCTGCCTGATTTTCTTTAGCTAAACGTGAGGTTTCATCTCTACGAATACTTCCTGATAAGAAATACTTACCTTTATAGTTATATAATACCCTTCCTATTGCAGAAGTTAAAGCATCCTCGTACACATCTATCTCTGGAGTTCTAATTACTGATGCATTAGACATGAATTGATTGAAAGGTTCTTCACTACTAAATCCTTCTCCTTGCTGGAAATAGTATTCGTAATCGGTAAACTGTGACGAGTAAACAGCGGTAAGATCTAAATTATGATTTCCAAAACTCTTTTTATAGCTTAATTGATTATCCCATACCCAACGCTTAGTATCTGAATAACTCTGATATAAATAATTGTTTAAATTCGTTCTTCCTAACTCAGGAATTTTTGGAGAAAACTTTTTATATTTCGTATCCGTAGTACTATAACTATAACTCGTTTTAAACTTTAATCCGTCCGTAATGTCGTAGTTAAAATATACGTTAGCGTTTAAGTAATTAACAGGATTACTAATATCTGGACGTAACAACAAGGCTACAGGATTATATACGTCTCCGTAAACTCCTGCATAATTTGATAAATTTTCTGGTACTACTCCACTAAAATTTCCGTTTGCATCACGAATAGGTGCAGATGACGGCATGTATAATGCATTTACAATACTACCTGAGTAAGAACTTGTTGAGTTTGTACCTACTGCTTCACTTCTTGAATAATACACATTTTCACCTATAGTAATATTATCTGTAAGGTGTATGTCTGTTTTTACTCTAAAAGAAAAACGTTCTGAATAGGTATTTAGTAATAATCCTTCTTTTTTATGATAACCAAAAGAGGTCATATAATTCATCTTATCAGTAGCACCACTTATATTCATATTGGTGTTGTACATAGCTCCTGATCTAAAAATAGCATCCATCCAGTTGGTACGTGTTACTTGACCCCATGGATTTTGTTCTGCATCGTGAGCAGACTGTCTTGGAGCACCTGCATTATCTGCTGCCATATTATATACATCTGCTTGTTGCTTTGCATTTAAAGGTGTAGGTAATTTAGCTGCTGATTGCACACCGCTATAAAAGTCAAAACTAATTCTTGGTTTTCCTTTTTTCCCTTTTTTAGTTTCAATTACAATAACACCAGAAGCTGCTTGTGCTCCGTATATTGCAGCAGCAGCTGCATCTTTTAAAATAGATACCGATGCGATGTCGTTAGGGTTAATTACTGGCCCGTAATACGGTACACCATCTACAACTGTAAGAGGTTCTTCATTCGCAAAAGAACCGTACCCTCTAATTACTACTTTACCGTCTTCAGATGGATCTCCTCCTTGCTGTAAAACAGTTACACCAGATACACTTCCTTGTAAAAAATCATTTAACGTAGATACTGGTCTACTAGACATAGATTCTATGTTTTCTACTGTTGAAATGGCTGAAGTAAGGTCTCCTTTTTTTGCACTACCATAACCAATTAGTACTACCTCATCTAAAACGCTCGACTCTTCGTTAAGTGCTATTGAAAACTTTTGACTTCCCGAAAAAGGAAGTTCTAGTGTTTGAAACCCTATAAAAGAAACTACTAAGGTTCCTTGATCTTTATTTACACTTAACGTAAACTTACCATCAAAATCGGTAGCTACTCCATTCTTACTTTGCTCTTTAACAAGAACAGTTGCTCCAGGAATGGGTTCACCGTCTATTTTAGATACAACTGTACCTTTTAAGATAGTTTGTGCTACCGTTCCGGAGACTACCCCGAAACATAATAACAATATAAATAAATAGTGTTTTTTCATTTGATAATTTAGGTTTTGATTCTGAGACGAATCTATTTCAAGATGCTTTTTAAAGAGGGTCAAATGGTTTCAAAAAGGAGTACTTATATTTCAAAAAGCCTCATAAAAACACCTTAATTCTTACACTTTTGTTTCAGTAACCTTCTGCTAACATTAGCCTAATCTGAAGCTAACTTTTATGCTACTACTTTTTGTTCTTTGTAAGCTTTAGGACTCATATTAAAATGCTTTTTAAATTGCCTACTAAAGTATTTTGGATTGGCAAAACCACACTCAAAACTAATTTCTGAAATGTTTAAAACATTTTGACCTAATAAGTGTTGTGCTTTTTGAAGTCTTAGGCTAATTAGCACTTCTGAAGGAGATTGTTTGAGTATTTCTTTAAAAACACGGTAGCATTTTACTTTAGATATTTCTAATTTTTCTTGAAGACTTTCAATATTAAAAGTATGATTGTGCAAGCACTCATGCATATAGGTAAGTGCCTTTTTTACTAGCTTTTCGTTTGGTGATAGTAATTGCTCGTCTTTATGATTCTCAATCCAACCGATGTGATTTTTTGTTTCAAACAGTTTTTTTCTACTACTTAGTAAGTTGGTTAGCTTTGCTTGTAAAAAAGTTTTACTTACTGGAAGTTGAATGGTAACATCTATTCCTAATTTAGTAATTTCTTCCATTTGAAAGTATCCAATTTCTTCTGATAGGTATAATATAGGACAGTTAGATAGTTTTATATTTTCTTTACGGTTTTCTAAGAACTGTACTACTTTATTTGTAAGTTTTACATCATAAAATACTATAGTATCTACATTGAGACTTGAAAGTGCTGAAAATAATTTATCTACATTGTTTTCAAATATTAAATGATAAGTTTCTTCTCCCAATAATGATTGTAATATCCCATAGTTCATTTCACTAGTCAATACCAACACTTTATGCTTGCCTTGTGGGAGCTCATTTATCATCCCTATATGATTCCACTGTATCATTGAGGCTTTTTCTGAGGTTACTTTGTGAAAGGGTACTTCTACCTTTATTGAAATAATTCCTTCTTCAGAATTATTTATATCCAACTTTCCATTTAATTCTAATAGTAAATCTTTCGCTGCTTTAAAATAAGGACTATAGCGTTGTAAACTTTTTATATTATTAACTAAAATACCACTATCAGAATTTACTTTTAGTATTAGTTTGTTTTCTTTTTCGGTATAGGTTATTTGTATGTTACTACCTTGATTACTATACTTTATAAAGTCATTGAAAATATATTTATAAAAAAGTTTAAAACGAAGTAAATCAATAGTTATCCACTTGTCTTCTACTTGGGTTTGATAGCTAAGGGTTATTTGTGATTGTAGTAATTTTCGTTCTAAATTTTGCGTTAAATAATCTAAGAATGTATTGATTTTTATTACGGATTTTTCTGTAGTGTTTATACGGTTTACTTGCTCTAGAAAATCCCACTCCGTTAATACATCTATCATGGTTTTCGCTTGACTAACTAATTTTGTTTGTATTTCATTTGGAATGTTATTTTGCTGACTATATTGTAGCATTTGCATTAATGGCTTTTTAAACTCTGCCAGTACAAACGTTTTAAATTTATCTATTTCAAAATCTTCGTTTTTTAATTTGTGATGTAAAGCCAGTACTTCTTCTTTTTGTTTGATAATTTTTCGGTTTTGGTTTTCGAGCTTTGCATTAGCTTTTATTAAGTCTTTCTTCTGCTTATTAATTATAGCTGTTCGTTCATTAATTTTTTGTTTAAGTTTTTCTTGGTAAATTTTATCTTTACGAACTTTATACCCTAAACCTAAAATGAGTATAATTACCCCTCCTGATGCTAAACTCCATGCAAACCAAGAGGTTTTATAAAAGGGTGGGGCTATTACTATTTTTATATAAAATATATTTGTTTTAGAAGCACTTAAACTATTTTTCACTTCTAAAACATATTCTCCAGGTGGTATTTTCTTATATAAAATAGGGGTTGTTCTATACACTCTCCAATCTTTATCAAAGCCTTTCAACTTATATAAAATTAAATTTTTATGATTTTTTCGGTAGGCTACAGGAGTTATACCTAGGCTGATATTATTTTCTGAAAATGCTTTTTTAATAATATCTCTTCTATTCTCTACACCATCTATTTTTAAAACTAATTGAGGAAGTTGTTTATTAAAGTTTATTAATTCTGGAGCAAAATAATTTACGCCTTTAATTCCACCAAAATACAACACTCCTTTGGTATCTTGATAATAAGCTCCTTCTGAAAATTCTGGTGCTTGCCATCCTTCTTCTGGAGGTAATATATTTACTTTATAATTTTCTTTATTAATAGAAGCTAAACCTTTAGTTGTACTTACCCATACATTTTTTTCTTTAGGAATTACACTGTAAACCATATGACTTGGTAAGTTTTCTTTTTCTGAAATGGTCTTAATCACTCCTTTTTTACGATCAAAAACTGTTACTCCCCCCAAAGTTGCTATCCAATACAACCCTGTTTCTTCATCTTTATCAATACTATATACACTATTACCAGTTAAGCCATTTTCTGTAGTAAGGTGATGTTTTTCTCCATTATTCCTATTAAATAGGACCATTCCATTATTTTCTGTTGCTAAAGCCAGTTCTTCACCATTAACAAAAACGTCTCGAATATGGTATGCTTTTAAAAGCTCGCTTCCTTCAACATCTTCAAACTTATTTTCTTTTGTGTTGAACACTGCAATTCCTCCCCAACAAGCAAACCAAATTCTACCATCGTTAGTTTCTGTCATTGCATAAATCCTATTTGCTGGTAGTAAAGGATTCTCTTTTGCTGCGTAATAAGACACTTTTGTTTTATTTATGTGAATTAGTCCTGCATAGGTACCAACCCAAATAGAACCGTCTGTTGCTGTATATAAACTACGTATTCTTTCCCAGTCTTTATTTTCTTTTGCTTTCTCTAATCGTTTTTTAATAAAACATTTGTCTGATTTACTATAGTTATATAATCCTTTGGTATAATAACCTAACCAAAGATTATTATCGTTGTCCATTGTTATAGCTCTTACAGTTTCATTAGGCAAATGCCTATATTCTACAGGATGGGGAGCAATAGTGTTTATATGTTCAGACCCAACGTAAGCCATACTTAATCCTCCATCTTTATGACCTAACCAGATGTTACCAAAGCTGTCTTCATAAATTTTTTCAATTTCATTTCCTGTAAAACTGTAAGGGTTATATAAATCGTAGGTATAGTGCTCTATTTTTGTTTCGTGAATATCTACCTGATTATTTCTTATTACATAAAGCCCACTTTTTCTTGTTGCATACCATATATTTCCTTTTCTGTCTTGATAAGATTCATTAATAATTACTTCAGGAAACTTGTTAAGTAATAATTGATCATTAATTAGTTGTTTGCTTGTTTTTACTTGTGTTTCGTTTACGTTCAGGAAACTCATTCCATCAAACTCTAAATATTGTCCACTTTTAGTTTCTACTACAAGATTATTTTTCTTTGACAGCTTTAGGTTAACGGGAGTTTCAGAAAAATAAAAATTTTGAAAGATTGATTGATTTACAAGCCTACTTACGGTATTATTATCTGTTAAACACCAAATTGTTTTAGTCCCATCTCTTTGTAGACTATAAATTACATTTCCTGCAAGAGAAGTTGAGTCGTTATTTATATGTTTGAAAACTTTAAAATCTTTACCATCATAACGATTAAGTCCATCCCAAGTGGCAATCCACAGTCGTCCTTTAACATCACTTATAATATCATTTACTGAATTATTGGAGAGTCCATCTTTCGTTGTTAATGTTTTAAATTTTAAAGATTGACCAAGACTAGTAGTAACTATTAAAAAAAAGAAAAAAAACAACCTCATACCAAACAATTTCATCTTTTATAACCAACAAAACTACTTTAGAGAAAACATAGATTAACCATAGTAAAATTAAGTTTTGATTACCTAAATGTTAATATTCCAACCTACCATATAACTAAGGATTGTTAACTAATTATAAATTATATTAATACTAAATTTTAGCCCTTTTTTATATTTATATAAAAAAGGGAAAGCCTTACTTATTTTACGGTTTTTAAAAAGTTTAAAGAGTACTAATATCCTATTTTTAAGAAATTTAAAACAACTAATTATGTTACAAAACATTTCAGCCTTAGGATTGACATTAACAAAAAAAGAACAAAAACTTGTTCTAGGTGGTGCATTACCAACATGTAGAGTGTGCTTTGATTATTGTAAATCTCAAAACTTTCAGACTAAAGAAGAGTTTAGTGCTTGTTTTTATGATTGCAAACAAGAGCTTTGTTAAATTTTAGAAGCGGACTTTCGTCCGCTTTTCTTTTATCTATATCTTTTTAAAATACTTTTCTTATAAGTTTTTTATGTACTTATAAGGTAATACTAAATTTGATAATTGTATTAGTGGTAGCTGAGTTTCGGTTACTTCAGAGAATACTGATAAATCAAATGAAAAATAGGCTTCTGTTGTTGTTGGTTTTTTATCTTCATACCATTTTTCTAGTGCTTTTGCTAACTGACATACAAAAGGTGTATTAGAAGTAATTTCTTCTGAACATCCCTCAGTCGGTATTGTATAATCTTCTGGAATTTTAAAAGAAAAAGGTGTGTATAATAACACTGGTAATTGAACCGGTGGTAAGTCACTTTTAGCTGTTTCTTGTAAATAGTAATTCCAATAGCTTGTTATCTTAATTGTTTGTTGATGTAATTGATCGTACGTAAAGAATGTTTTAAAGAATGTTGCCAAATGTTCTGACAAAGACATACTGCTTCCATTCTCATCTAAGATTTTAGCTATATTAATTTTGGTATTATTACTTAACAACGGTATTAGTTTATTAGAGAATCTAATTAAAGGAGTTCTGTAAATGAACTTAGGATTTGTAGGGTTGTCTTCCACCAATCCTTCATTTCTAATTACTGCAATTCCAGCCCATGTATTTTGGAACTGTAATACATTTAGTCCGTTTACCTCAACTGTTCTATTTGGTATTTCAAAAGAACAAGGATATCCTAAATACTCCTTTACCTTGGCTTTAGGGTCTTTTACGTACCAATACGAATTTTCAATTGGTGCTCCAGATTCATCCGTTGCTTGTACTCTTGTATAATTATTTATGTTAATTAATGGAACACTAGGAATCTCCGCCAGCTTAAATTCATTCATAAACAACTGCTTGTCTATTTCAGACATATCTTGAGGAAGCACTATACTTACTACCAAACGCTTACACTCTTCACCTCCTTGGCAATCACAAGTAGTAGTAAAATGTGGATCTTCTTTTTGTTGTATGATAAAATTATAAGCACTTGTAGTTTCTGTATCCCCCACTTGAGAAGCTTTATAAAGCATTGCTTTTTTATTATGTTCATCCCAAGCTAATGATAAATTATCAGTTAACTGCACCATAGCTTGCATTGCATAAAATGCTTTGTCAAGATTTGGATCAGTCTCATCAGATGTAGGAGATATAAGAGTTAAATACTTAGTCATATCATTTAACACTGATGACCATACATTTACCATTTGAGCCATATCATTGAATAAATTTCGTTTACTACTACGTTTAGCTTGTAGGTTATTATCCTGACTATCAAAAGTATTAAACCTAACATCAGAATAAATTTGGTCTTGTGCTGCTTGATCTTCAGAATAAGTGTACGTGAAATTCCATTCTGAAGCTTTCTCTAGAACTTCTTTCGTTGTATCACCTACTACTGACACTGCTTTACCTTCTTGAGTTGTTAGCGTTGGTGGTTTTGGATAATTACGAAGAACTATAGGAATATCTACAGTACCTAAAGACTGCTGTAAAGGAGATTTATCAAAATCAGGCTCTACTGTTTCAGCTAAATTAACAGGTACTATAAATGTTAACCATTTTGATGCTTGATATCCTTTTACATCTGGCACATCTGTAATATCAAATTCAACATGAGTAATTTGATAATCCATTCCTAGAGGCACTGTCGTAAACTCTTTTGTGTTTTTAGTAGAAAAGATAAAAGATATATCAGATGTTTTTTCTCCATCTTCATAATCTAACTGTATTTTGGCATTAGAAATTGAATACAGTTTACTATCTCCTTCTGTACTACTAACAATACTTGGAGTACCATATAAACGAGGAGCTATCTGATTTTGACCTTCTCTTGCTATTCCTGATTCGGCAGTAACTTCCATTTGTACCACTGCATTAACAGAATAAGTATTTCCTAACTGAATAAGTAGTTGTTGTTTAAACTTTTCTTGAGCATTTAATTTTCTTGTTTCATTTACTTCTGGTGCTGTAAGAATTGGCTCTACCTTAGTTGAAATAGTTTCTGCCAGTAATGATTTAGCTTTGGTTATGGCTTCAAGGTAAGATGTAGCATCACTATTTAAAGATTTTAAAAACTCTTTTTCTTCTTCAGATTTTAATTCGTCTACCAAAAATGCTGGCACTGCATATTCTGAACTTAAGAAAAGGTCAATTGCATCTAAACATTGTTTTCCCCAAATATCCATATCTACATCCGTAAAGTTCTTTACTGTACCTTTTTCACAATCTAGCCCTTTACCTGTTACATAAGAACATATTGGAACATCCTTTTTAGATACTAAGCTAGTGGAAATTGGTAAAGGCGCATAAAAAGATGCATTTAATAAACTATAAGTATAGATCTGTATCTTATATGTGGTAAACTCTTCTTGGGTAAGAACTCCTTGTAACGCTTCATCAAAACTAGCTTTACTCATATATATAGTTCCTACTAACGGAGTAATCTTATCTACTACAGAACTAGGAACACCTAGATTTGATAGTTTAGAAATTGAATCGTTTGTAAGTTCATAAGAACCTGCTGGCTCAACATTCCAATAAATACCATTGCCTGGTTTTAGTCCCATTCTTACAATGTAAATAGCTTCATTTTTCTGACTTCCAACCAACTCTTTATCTATACCTGTAGCTATTTTAAGTACGTATTCATTTTCTTGATAGAATGTTTTTTCAAAATTGACCGCAAATTCTGTTAATGAATGGTTTTGAACTTTTTCGTCTGTACTATTTTCTTGTTCAAGATTAGGAACATAGGTATTTGGCTGAACAACTGTATTAGTTGAAGTAACCGATGGACTATCTTTAAAATCGTTGTTAACAAAAGAAAGATCTCTTTCCATACGTAATGCCACTGTTAACTCAAAAATAGAAGCTGTTTCCAAGTTTTCTATTGCAACTGGTTGTTTTATTGAACTCATTGTTGGAGCTGTAGGAACCGATTGACAGTAAGCAATAGCATATAAATAAGCGTAAATTTCTTTTACAAAATTATTGATTGGTGCTAAGTCTACATCTGTTTCAATTCCTGGTAGCAATGAAGTGCTTAATAAAAGTGTAACCGTATTTTGATCTTCTACATAAGGATTAAATTGATTAATTTGATAGTATATGTTGGTATATACAGCTAAGTCGTGTAATGCATTTTTTTGATACTCTGGTGCATCTGGATTATTAGGGTCAGATACGCAAGGTTTACCATCTGTATTTAGGTATCGTGTAACATCAAAAGAGAAATTTAATAACAATTCTCGGTCTGTATCATTTTCTAAGGTTACATGATAAGTGATAAACAAACTTGGCCATTGCGAGAACCCTTTTAATTCATCAAGGTATCCTACTTGCACTGGTGGATTATTAAGAGGTGATTTTGTATTCAACTCTGGATTACTAAACGGTGTTACTGTTTCATTACCGTAATAATCAACCCAATCAAAATGTATTTGTAATGTATTACCTATACCTCTATATGGATTGTCTTCTTTTTGAGGGAATCCTACCGAATAAGAATTATTAGGATTATCAATCGCATACTGTGCAATAGGTATTACTTGATTATAAGTCCAAGGCGAATTAGTATTCTCTTCATTTTGGTCTTTATCATTCGCTGGACCCGAAGGTAAGCCTACAATACTTTTGTTAAAATATCTGTTAGCAACTACTTGGTAGCTTAATAAATTGTATAGGTTATTCAAATAGGTTTCTGCATATCCAGCATCACTTGGATTATCTGGAGGAGTTCCCGGATTTGTTCTACTTAACTCAAAACCTGCTGTACCTTGTTGTATTGATGATACTTTATGAACTACCTGATCAACTATAGCAAATGTTGTATTGACATTAAAAACAGCTGTATCTTTAATTATAAAAGATAATGTATCAACATCAATAAAATAATAATTAGCAATGCTCTGCATCGTATTACCTGGTGTACCTTCTCTGGTTGTTATTTGATAAGTAACTGTAGGTATTTCTACCAATTGCCACACAGGTAAACTATCCCAATTGTCAATACTTGGATTAAGGCTCTTAACATCATCTGGATTTACATTAAAATATTCTGCAATGGCTGTTAAGTTATTAGACGGTGTATCTGATGAAAGACCAACCTCATATTGCAATCCGTCCAATACAATTGGTTTAGCTGAGGTATTAAGTTTTACATCCGTTTCATTAAGATTAGCGAGCTCACTAATTAATATATTGTATTGAGATGAAATGCTTTGTAACGTTTCATTTGCTGAAATCGTTGTATAAGTTAAATCTTTTTGGGCTTTAGATTCTGCATAAACGATAGAAGATGACGTATCAATTTTGTCTCCCGTTACAGCGCAGTTCATAAAATCTTTAAGAATATTATTATATGAATTGCTATAAGTAACCAATAATGATATTGTTCCATTTCCTGAACTGTCAAAAATAGTATCAGGGAAACCAGTATTTCCTTCAATTTCGTTGTATAATAAGTAGTATCCTCCAGACCTCGTAATACTACACTCCCATAACAGTTTTACAAAATCGTATAATGAATTTAAAACTCCATTAGGTTTTTCAGCTTCTTCTATTTCAAGACTTTTTTGTAATGATTTTAATTGTACTGGATTTGTTTCTGTTGATAAATTAGATTGAACTATAAATGTTTTCATATTTAGATTTCCAACAGAAAGTAATCCATCACTTCCTTCATACAACCATTGTATATCTTCAATTACTCCTTGATTATTAGAAGAAGAATTAGGGTCTAAAACTCTTAATAATCTTTCTAAAACCTGTGTTCCTGATTCATTCGCTCCTATTAACTCATAAGTAAATGCACTTGTACCCGGAGCAGTATCGTCAGCCTGCTTTTTAATGTCTATTTCTAAAAGTGTAGACCATCCATAATACTCAGAGTTTTTATAATCCATTGCTCCAGTTGTGGCATTATATGTTCCTATTTGAATATCCATAGCTGAACCAGTTCTTTTAGGTATGGCTATCTGTTGTAAAAGACCTGATGGGAAATTCCAAATTAGTGGAGATATTTCAGTTTGTCCTCCTAAACTACCATAAGGAAGGTTTACCTCTCCTGAGGTACTCCACTGGGTAACTGTTTGAAATGTATATTGAACAGGAATTAAATTATAAGGCTTCATAGCTGCCAGTTTTAAAATATCTGGCTCAATACCTGTTTGTTGAGCATAAGTAACCACAGTAGCTATTTGTGATATGTCTTCTAGGGTTAACTGTATTGGTAGTGTCGCTTTTTTAGGATCTCCTGAAGGAACTTCTCCGTTAAATTGCAACCAATCTAATGTAGTGTTGATTAAATTAATCGTAAACCCTTCTTTAACGTCACTTGGTATTTCAAATTGCTGTCCAGTTAATCGATATAATGCACAACTATCACCTGTACATGGAGAGTTTGCATCGAGTGTTAAACCTGGTAAGGTAGTTGGCAACCTCATTCCATGAAGTTGGTATCTCGATACCATACCTGATAATTGTGTATATGATTGTTTTGCTTTGAAATAATCTAATATACTTTGTACATCTAAGCATCTTAATTCTGGTATGTTTGCTGTACTGTAATTATCTGAATCATAAAATAAATTATTGATTTGTTGGTTATGATAATTTGTTCCTAAAACCTCAGAGGTTGTGTTATATTTTTGAGCTATTTTACCTAAAGTTTCTGCATCATCTGGATTACTAAAAGTAGCAGTTGTGTGAATGAAAGGTTGAATTAATAATACCCCTAATGGTTGTACTTGCAATGATTGAACTTCTGCATCATTAGCAAGATCATTTACTGTTACTGTATTAGTAGGTGTACTTAGTTTTTTTGCAATCCCTGTTAGGGTATCTCCAGGTACAATTTCATAGGTAATACTATCATAAACAAATGAATCACCTGATATAAATAGTCCTGGAACAGATTGGTTTTGTAATAATAAATCAACTACTGAAATATTATTAAATGTGGTACTAGCTACACTAGTAAAGGTGTCTTCGCTTTTTGCTGTATAATTTGCAGCAGCAATAATCAAGTTTGCTTCCGTAGTTAAAAGTGTATTTTTCTGGAAACTTGAATCATTCGCTAAATCTGCTACGGTAGTTTGTAATCCCGTAGCCACCTCATTAATAGTATCAGTCACTTTTACTGTATAAGTCTTAGCATCATACGTAATTTCTTGAACTTGTAATAATCCTGGAATGGCTGCATTTTGTGTAATCAGTAATGCTGTTTCTAGGGCGTATTTAGCTCCGATAGAAACAAAATTGTCACCATCAAGAATAGTGTACATTACTCCAGTAATTTGAATATCAATTCCACCATGTAAAGGATGAGATTGGTTGGCCTTAGAAAGGCTACTTACCTCAACAGCATTGGTTGTTCCATCAGAAGTGCTTATACTATTAGCCCAGTTTGCCATGGCATTTAGACTGTTACCTTTAGATAATGGATATGTGTAATTTTTTAATGCATCTTCTGCGTATCCTATAAGTTGTTTTCCTATAAGTACAAAGTAGTCTTCAAATACAAATGTTGATAAAGAATGTTCTACTGAGGTACTTTTTTTCAGAGCTGCGTTCGTATTTTCTTCAGATACTTTTACAGCTAATTCATTAAACCACTTTTTAACTTCAGATAAATACGCATCTGTTGCCATATTATACGTGCTAAAATCAACATCAACCCCTGCATCTGGAACAGATAATTCTAAATCGAAAAACATTGGGAACACGGCTGCTATTTCAGGTTTTGAACTTTCTGTAACGTTTTGAATGTTCACTGCTTCAAATGTATCTTCAAGGAATGATAATAGTTTATCTGTAGGAATTGGTAATGGCGTATCTTCATTTGATAACAAAGCTAGTAATAGCTGTAAATCGGCTTCAGAAACTGCTAATTCGTCTGCCGTAGCTCTCGTACTTTCTGTAGCTGTTTCATCTGCATAGTTTTGTATTAACCATCTAAAAAAGTCTTGACTTAAATATTCAAACGATGAAGTAACTGTACTATCTGGGTTTTCTGCATCAGGAGCATCAATCCAAAGTGAAGTGACATACTGCGCTGTTTGATTCTTTAAATCCCCATTTTCCGATCCAGCAACAGTTAAGTGTGGAATAAAATAGATGTTCAATGTAGGTGACTTTTCTTCTGTACTTACCACTAATTTAGAGCTGTAATGCATGTCTTTGATCGGTAATTCCGACAATTGGCTTGATTTTGCTGCATATACCAAAGCTCTTCCATCAACAGAATCTGAAAGTTGTCTGTTCCATGGAGCCATACTTGTTTGATCTGTACCAATAGTAAGATCTGTTCGTATTTCTGCCTTGAAGCTAAAGTTAATTTTAATAGAGAATAATCCTAAATTTATTTTTGCTGAAACTTGTACATCTACTGAAGCTACAATAGCCAGAGGCATTTTGTTATAAGCTTCTAAAGTTGCTTGTGCATATACTTTTACTGTTATATTTACAGATGCCGAAATAATTCCAAAATCTAAAGAACCATATAATTTACCAATTAACCCAAGAGTTCCTTGTAACCAATAGTAATAAGAAGTTTCTACTTCTGTCTTATTATTCTCTTGAAGAGTTCCTTGATATGGATGATATGTAGCAATTACTCCTTCTAAAACACCAAAAATTGTAATACTAAATCCAGCTTTTAATACTCCGTAATTAATGCTATAACCAACACCTACTTGTAAACCAATTCCAAAAACAATTACTGGATTAAAATTACCATAATTAGTTTGTGGTACCTTTTTGGTAGTAGCGCTGCTTAATTTCCCGAAGTAAAAACCTCCTGATCCCATTGCTGGAATTCCTGGTGGTACAATAGCCTGTAAGGTAAAAGATCTTGAAAAGTCAAGTTTATACGGAAATCCTATATCTACCATAAAATCACCATTGGTATAAATAGCTAAAGCAATAGAAGGAAGTGTAATATTAACTGTTCCAAACTGCAAATATCTCAAGGCGTCTGGTAGTGTAAGTGCTATTTGGTATACTCCTACTCCATCTGAGATTTTTTTATACATAATCTCAAAATCTAATCCCGCAAAAATTTTAGCTTTATCACCTGCCATGGCAATTCGTAAACCGTATAAGTTAGGGTCATTGAATACGGCTTGCATTTCTAATGTCCATACTGGTTTTTCTTTGGTACCAACATTAAGGATTCCAAAATCGGTTCCTATCAACCAATTAGAGTTTTCATTAAATGAAAGTAACGAGTTTCCTGAACCAGGACCAATAGGTACTTTGCCTTTTTCTGGAGTATCAAATGCTTTTTCCATAGCATCTGTAACTTCTTTTATTGATTGGTATTGAGCTGCATTATTTAGCTCAACATGTTGCCCCATAGCTAATAAACGTAGCTCAAAATATTGCGTTCCTTGTCCAGGAACCTCTGGCATATTTTTTACATCTTGTCCTTTTTCTTTGTTAAAGACATTACTGTCGTTAACAGCTGGTACTACTGAACTACCATCAAATGCTATTTGAACACCTTGCGCATTTTTTGTTAGCTTAATACCATTGATTGTTATGAATATTAAATCAAGGCTTTTTGGTAATTTATAATCTACTACTACCTCCTTAGTATCTAAATCATAAGTAACCTTAAATCCATCTAAACTTATTTTATTGAGAATATCCCAAGGAGCATCTAATTCAAAGTTAGGATCGAACAGCATCTTCATAAATGAGGTAAGTAACGATCCTACACTCCAATTTTTAACCTCAAAAATGATCGTTCTACTTTCTCCCGCAACATTATATTTCGCTATAAATCCTTCCCATTCAATCATTAATAATTGGTCATCACCATCAAAATTATAACCAATTTTAACTTCAGCATTAAAGTATTCAAGTAAAACACTTCCCATTACACCGCCAGAATATTGCTTTCCTACTGCTTTAGTTGCATCAAATTTTAAGGCTAACGCTGCAGCAATATCAATTTTCTGATTAATAATAGGGAAAGTAAACTTCCACTCCACACTCGTTTTAACTTCATAAGAGCCTTTTTCTGATCCATTTGGAATATCTGCTGTTAAATCAAAACTAGTAATTGACAAATCTGCTGGTAAAAAACTAGTTGGCAACTCAAAGCCTACTTTTTTAAACAAACCGTCCATCAATTGCCCTAAGTTTAACTTGTCACCTGCAGGCATATTTATGCTTAAATCCCACCCTCCATCTTCTGTTGAAGAATTATAGTTTACTGCTGATTGTAATCTTAGATCTCCGATAGTAAAAAGACCACTAATAGCAGCTGTATATACATTTGAACCTGTTCCAGTTACTGGAGAAGTAGAGGTAAGCTGTAATGCTGCATCAGTTAATAATATATTGGTTATAAGGTTCATTTCAATATCTCCTGATGCAAAAAATGCATAGTATTTACTATTGATATCCATATTGATACCAAACCCTGTAAACACTACACTTACCAAACTCTCAGGTATTTTTATAAAACCACCTGTTATGGCTGCTAATAAATCATTGATTGAAACGGTTCCATCAAAAGCTGCTGATAAAGTAAGATCAGAAGTAATTTCTACATCAAAACCTCCTTTAAATATAGTTGGAAAAAAATCTGCTCGAGCTGAGAAAAAAATACTTTGATCATTAATTGTTCCTGGCCCTGTAACTAACCAGTTTACATCAAATTCTTGAATAGTAAAATTATCAAAAAGATTCCACGCTCCATTAGACCCTACTAATGTTGATACACTATTAATACTTAGACCATCTGTAAAATCGAGAGAAGTACTAAACCCTTTAAAAGCTATACTGTTTAAAAACTGCTGTAATGTTGGAGGCACAATTGTAAACCAATTGTTCCCCGCCATTAAAGAAAATAAATTTAAAGGGGTTACTGGTTTATTAGGGTTTGATGTTACATTAATATCAAAAGCTGAAGATTCTGTAATTATCCCTGCGCTGAAATCCATAGAAATATCATCTCCTAAGTGTAATGTAAGTTGAAAATATAAAACTGGAGTCTGTGTTTTTTCAGCTTCTTCTTCAGTAATACTTAAAATAGTATCCATACCTGAATCTTGACTTACAGACTCTTCTATTGTTTTAATTTGAAATCCTACTCCGGGATTACTCACCTCTAAAAACCCTAAAGAAATTACTGTAGCATCTATAGCTACATAAAGATTCATCTCTGGATAAATAATTTCTTCATTATTAACAGCAGAAGGATCTAAACTTCCTACTAATGCTAACCGTGTACTTGAAGACCAAGACGTAAAAAAGTCTACTACAGGTTTTAACCATTTGGTTAGTGTAATGAGAGAAGCAAAGTTTTGCCCCATTGCCAAAGGTACAGTTTGATTTTGCCATGAAAATTTAGCAATATCTTCTGTACTAAAAATAAAAGCTGGAGAACTATATGGAATATTATCAAACACGCCACCCGTCATGTATTTCCAACTGGTTTCAAACTTCCAGTCACTTAAATCAATCAATATTGTAAATTGAGCTTCATTACTTTCATTAACAGTAATGATTAAAGTAACTTTGGTATTTGTTTTATCTACATTAAGTATTGTAGCTTTAGCATTTTGTATTGTTAAGATATTACCTACTGGCTCTGGAATTGTGGTACTAGATGTATCAATTAATAAAAATTTTCCATCAGGTAATTGATACCCCTTAGTTAACAATTCATCCAGGCCTTCAGGAGGTGTTAATTGAGAATCTGTAAAAGTAACTGCATTAATAGTGATATTACCATTATTGGTAGTTGCTTGTTCTCTAAAAGTGGTTGTAAGGTTAGAAAGACTCATAATACAAAATTGTGTGCTGTTATATATCAATAATTAATGCCATATGATCACTGGTACTTCGTATTCTCCGGAAGTTATCCCATCCTTTAAACCTACTTAAAGCCCCTATATTTCCTGGAACATATCCTCCTACACCATTAGGTCCATTGGGAGGTAATGGCAACGCTACTGGAGATCCTGCATTAGCCATACCAATAGGTATTTGAGCCATTCCTGTCCTATAAGTGTAATGACCTGCTGGAACTCCCATAGGCGGATTAGGATCTAAGTTATAAGGGGCTCCTGTAACCCTATTAGCAATGGTTATATTAGCTGCAGGCCCTCCTGCGTTTACGCCATATCTAGTTAGTATATTATCTACACTAGAAAAAGAATCTTTAATTACATATTCGTACCCAGAGTACCCATTGGTATCCCATGGTCTCGCATTTTTGTGAGATTTTAACATAGTACATACATACCCTTTATCAGGCCATTGATTAGCTGTTGGGTTTATGGCACGAGTATATCCAGCAGCTCCCGTTAGATTATTATATGCTATAGGTTCAAAATGTGTATTGAACACATCTACATTAAAATCCCCTACAATAACACCTACCTCATTAGCAGCAAGATTTGCAGTCATTTCTTGAATATTAGATAATTGATTTGTACCATTAGCTGCCTGATTCTTTTTGGGTGAAGCATGAAAAGACATCAGTTTTATAGTTCGATTATTCGCATTATCCCAAAAAGTAGTGAGATAAGGAGTTCTATTAAAGTTATTAGGAAACCCTAATACTTGTCCTGGAGCCATTCCTACTCCTGGACCTCTAAACTGCCATTGTCCTGCGAGTTGTCTAAAAGGTCGATTAGCATTAATATTAGAATTTGCATTTACGTTGCCTAAAGGAAGAGTAGTATTCCAAGGATGTGCATAGTTTACAAGGTTCATAGCACCTATATTCGCAACAGAATCAGAAGCATTACCACCTCCTTGCCATCCCCAAGGACCAGTAAATTCAAGATTTGCACTGTTATAATATACAGATATCCCTTCGGTAACTCCATTCAAACCTAACCTAACAGGAGGTACTAACATCCAATTAGCTCCTAGCCAATTACGTATAAGCCCCAAAAGATAACGAGATCCTGTAGACCCTCCTGCACTTATCAAAGTTCCAGGAGCTCCACCTCCTGTACTCGTTTCTACCACAACAAAGATATCAGGAGTATTTTGGGTTAATGTTGTTCTAATTACATCTCGTCTGTATCCTGATTCTGGGGTTCGCAAACGATTACCATTATGGTCTCTTTTTCTGCCTATTTGATTAATTTTATTAATACCAAACTGCTGTATATTCCAATAGAGTACTCTTCTTGTCATAGCTTAAGGTTTTGTTTTGTTATATGCTGCATACCATCCTAAACTTTTAGCAGTAGCTCCTGGGGTTGGGTTTCCAAAAAGTAAAAAATTGGTACTTCCTCCTGGTGGTAGTTTGAGAATTCCTAAAAACTTCAATGCTATTTTACTCAATGTCATTAAATATGATTGTTGAGCTTCTACATATTCTAATTTTAAAGTATCAATAGATAATTTTAAGACTCCTTGTAAACTAAGAAGTTTAGCATTGCCACTCGTTCCTGGGAGTTTTATTCCCACAAATGCCTTATAGGAAGTATCAGTAGCTTTATTCCCTGGGCTCCATGCAATCAGTAAACTAGCATTAAAATCTAATGATGCCGCTAATTCACCGGGAGTTCCCATATTTAAAGTCAGTTCTAATCCATACCAATTTTCTGAAAGCCCAGTAGTATTGATTCCTGGTAAGCTTAAATTAAGATATCCTAAACTAGAAGGTTTGGTATCCTTATCTCCACTAACAAGGTTATTTATTTGTAGTGCAAAATTAGGATATAAACTTAGCTGCCTAGTTGTACTAAGATCTGAGTTAAATACTATTTTTGAAGCATCAAAAACGTAGTCTACCACTGTTGGTGTACTGATATCAAAAGCCATATCAATATATAAGTTGCTATAACTTAAACCGTCTATGATGTCTGTATCTTTACCATCACCATTACCAAAAGAAAAAGCATCCATAACAATTGTTTTTTCTTCAGTTTCATTTGTTACAGGTATGGTTGTTTGCATTACTGCATAGTTTAAATACCCCCACATGGCAAAACTAGACTCTATATAAGTTGCTTTTGGATCGGTTGTTAATGTATTAAACTGAATTTTGGTAATTTCTACATTTTTAAGAAGGTTGCTATCAAAATAAAATAAGTTATCATCCGTATTTTTAAACACATATACTGGTGTACCATCATGATCTTGATAAGTTCCATCAAGCACTACCGTATTTAGAGTTTTAGAACCGTATTTATTATTGGTACCTATAACGGTATCAGAAAATAAATTGTTCATCGTTAATTGCACCTTACTTTGGAAAAATTTTATCGCTGTATTTTCAAAAAGAACCTGTAATTGAAGCACTTTAAAATCGTAAGTAGCTCCCGCTAAAGGAGGAACAGGTTTGTTTATATTTAATCCTTGTAATACTTGTTGCTGATAAGCTGTGTCTAGATAATTAATGAGTCCAAAAAGAGAACTCTTTTTTTGCATTTGAATTTCACCATCAGCATTTACTTTATTGACTTCTATTCCAAAATGATGCGCATTAAATCTAGTCAAGTCAATACCAGAGATCAATCCTTTTAATTGTTGAGGAAACTCTTGTAAATCAATATCGGCTTTGAGTACCAATATTCCGTTCCAATCTTTATTGTTTATAATATTATGGAACTTTTCATACAGAATTGCCTGATTACTTTCTGGGTGTTCTAAACCATATTGATAAGCTTTTTCAGCATCTTCTATATAACTCTGTATCCATGATGAAATAGCTATTAACTGTTGATAAGCATTGGCTGGATCTTCAACTCCTTCTGTATTGAAAGTATTGGGTTGAGTCCAAGTTTTTGGATCTTTAACTCTATCTAATAAAGTTCCTTTGCAAAATTTAAAAATAACTACATTATTATAATCAGCATAAGTATTTGTTGTTCCTACATTAATATCAAACGGCCAATCTTCAATTGACATTTTGTTATTAAATATAGCCTCTGCTGTAGTCTGCCCCCCTTGTTCTCCACTTTTAGAAAATAATGCTCCCAAATGATTGTTTTGAGTTGCTACTAAAAACTGCTGATTGGTTAAAAAAGCACTCTGTAATGTAGTGGATAGATTTACAAAGCTCATCTGGTACTGGGCTGGGTCAGTTGGTGTCTGGTTTTCAGGATACAAATATTCAGGTGTAGCCCCCTGATGAATATCATTTTGTCCTAAGTTGAGTAAACTCCAAGCTCCATTATTATTTACATTTGCTATTAATCCTTGCGGAGTTGTAGAACTTGTATAACTACCATCTACGTTACTCAAAAGTCTTTTTCTTTTGCTTACACTTTTTGATGCCCTTTGTGTAGTTAATTGTGCTGCAATAAGTGTTTTTCGTTCTTTACTAAGTACTTCAGATTCAAAACTAGTTAAATTATCGTTTCCTGGTTTTTGAGAATCTGCTTCTACTGCCAAGTATGGAACAATAGGAACATAAAAATTTTGTTGAGGCATATCTACACTAGGTTCATAAAAACCTAATAAATTAGATTTACCTGTAATAATCTGACTTACTCCATGATCTTTAGCAAATAAAGAAGCGCCTTCAGGCTGAGAAACATATTGTATATTCTCAGCTACATCAGATATAATATTACACCATCCTGTTAAATATTTATTCTCTAAAGTTGGATTATTGGTTCCTGGATTTACCAGTGAAAGTTCTTGTGCAGGAAAATTTGGAGCGTAAGCTGGTTGTTTACTTTTAAAACGTAATACATCTCCAACAGGAGTTCCATCTTTAATGGAATAAGGTGTAAAGGAGATCGTTTCTGTTCCTGACAACCCTGGTAGAAAATCAAATTGTCCATTTTCATCTACTTGATCTGATTCTGGGTCTAGAAAAAAATCACCTTCAGGTTGTAAGTAAAACCGTTCTGTTTCATTAATATCTCTAGGAGAAATAAGTAATAAGGAACTATTAGGTAATGGAGTTAAATTGTTAGACGGATTCGTGTTTTCAATTAAATTGACTTTTGGCCATAAAGTAATAGAGTGCCCCGTATTTATTGAAAAAAAGCTAGGTAAATAGCAAGATGTCGATTTTCCTGAACTACTATTAAAAATACTTCCTGTAAACGCAAAATAGGTATTTAACCCTTTTTTATTTCCTATATCTAAAGGATCAATAGCCGCTTGAGTCATTGCATACTCTGCATCAGATTGAGGTTTAAAAATAGGATAACTATATTTTTCAATACTCTTGTCTGTTGGTTCTGTATGGTAATAACAAGTTTCTGAATAAAAGGCCTTAAAATCACTTTCTAAATTAAATCCTAGTGGAAAACTAAATGCACCACAATTATATTGAGTAAATGCTATAGCTATGTCTTTATTAAGCAACGTATCACTTCCAAATTCTTTACTGTTAAAAGATATATTGGGACTGTTTAAATCGTAACTTAATTTTATTTGTGTAGCTGCACCTTCTGGAATGAAAGATACTTCTGTATTATTTCTAATCGATAATGTTGCAAAACCATTTCCCATGGTGTAATTAAAAGTTTGGCTAACCTTAATTACATTCTGAGAATTCACATAATAATTAATTGCAACAACATTTTCATTAGTTGGTTTTGAATTTACATCTAACAACCAAGCAGTAGTAATATTATTTGAAAAGTTTTCTCTATACTTTTGTAAATACTCCTTAACTTCATCTATGTAACTGATAATATTATTATTATCAGGAGCATTTTCCGCAAAAAGAAAATAAACCGAAAGTGTTTTCGCTTTTGATAAAGTAAGTGTAGATTCTTTATAAGTTGAATCTTCTGGTAGCACTACAGCCGACCACTCATTTAACTCTGGAGTTATGTTAATATACAATAACGGATCTCCAGAATCCACATTACTAAATAAAGTACCCTCAGTATCTTGTAGAGTTGAACCCATAGCATTAGAATAATATGTGTGTAAAATAACTTGGTAGTGCAATAAAGTATGAGTATCAAAACTAAGGAATGGAAAACACCCCCAAAAAAGCATCGTGATACACTATAAACTAATCATCCTTAGGACATAAAATAGATACAATTACTATTACATCGTAAGGTGATAAATTGGATACAATCAGTTGACTCCCTTTAAAATCAGCGACAGCTATAAGCTGTTCTCTAATCTTTAAAATATGGATACCATTAAACGAAGTACTATCATTAAATTTTACATTATTAGTATCTCCTGTGTTAACAACAGTTGCTTGCTGAGCCTTACTTATATTATTAATATAACAAATACATTGAGACCCATTATTGGTATCTAATACAGCATATTCATTTTTTAAAAGCACAATTGTATCCAGTTTGGATTTTGTAATGCTTTGAGAAAATGCTGTGTTACTCGTAAATACAAAAAAAACAAGGATTGTATATAAAATATACAATCCTTTTTTTTTATTAACCTTGTGTAGTTTGCGCCTGAATTTCTGCAGTTGCATCATTCTGAGCGTTCGTATTGTTAGTAATAGTAACAATCTTTCCTCCAAAATTACCTTGTGCCTTAATAACATAAGAAGGCGTATTAGGTGGGATCTCATAAAAGTTATTCAGTGTTGACTTACTTTCACCATTTACTTGAACAATAATCCCATTATCAGGAGCTCCTGTAATCCCTAATGATAAGGTGTTAGCTCTGCTTGGATTAGAAACAGTTAAAGTAGAAGTAGAACCATTTGCTGTATTCCAGGTTGCATATTGACCTGAATCTATAGCTGCTGAACCTTGTTGGTTAATTACTGGGTTTTGTGTTGCAGTAGTTGCCATAATTTAAAAGTTTAATTAGTTAGTGGTAACGAAGTTAAACTCTTATTTCTCTTTTTCATTTAAAAAAACTATGAGCGTAATAATACAAAGTATTAATGACTATAATTTTGATACAAGTGTTTTTTACCTATCCATACAAAAAACATAACACACTGAAATAAAAAGAATTAAAACAAAAAAAATCTTATAATAATTTAAAAACTCATTTTATTATATAAAGTATGAGAATACCTTACTTATTTTATGGTTTTTTACATAGTTTCCTTCTATTAACTTTTTATTTTTAGATTCTAAAAACTGGAAATATGATTAAAAACATTTTGAACTTAGGTTCTATCTTAAACAAAAATGAACAACAATTTATCAATGGAGGCGGTGATGATCCTGTAAAAGATTTATGCATTCCCGCCCCTAAAGAAGCTACTACTTGTCTGATGCCTATTAATGATGAGTGCTGTGGTTTATGGGCTTAAAACTAAAAGCTATAAAAACTGTTCAAAAACAGTTTTTATAGCTTTCTAAAATTAAGCTTAAGATAAAAAGTCTTCTTAAATTTAAAAAAATCTTGGTTTTTTATAAGTATCTTCTCTTAATTTAAAATCGAATAATAGTAAAAACTCGTGCGACCCTGAACTAAATTCTCCTAAGTTAGATATAGTATGATCATACGCATAACCTATTTGTAGATTTTTCTTTATTTTAAAATTAACTATTCCACTCCATGAATCATCTAACCTATGAGATACTCCGAATTCCACTTTATTATTCCACAATAAATTTAATGATAAGTCTAATGATAAAGGTGCTGAGTCTACATACTTAACTAATGTTGATGGTTTTAACTGAAAATTATTCTTTAAATCTATCACATATCCTGCTGTTAAAAAACTGTGCATCTTTTCGGATGCTTTGGTTATTTTTCCATTAGATCTTTCAAAATGCAATGTTTCTAGTAAGTTAGGTATAGAAATTCCCAAATAAAATTTTTCTTGGTAATAAAATACTCCCATTCCAAAATTAGGATGTGTTTTATTACTGTTCTGATTAAACTTAGTATCGTTCGATTCTACTTGGTTTAATGTTAACAGTCCTATTTGTTGAAAAGTTGCTCCTGCTTTTAATCCAAAAGCTAGTTTAGCTTTTTCTGATGTATTAATTGTAAAGGAAAAATCTGCATAAGCATGTGTTTCACTTACAGGCCCTATCTTATCATGAATTAAAGATAAGCCCAAGCCTACTTTTCTACTTACAGAACTATGTATAAATCCGCTAAATGTTTTTGGAGCTCCACTAACACCTACCCATTGTGATCGTGCTAGTAATCCTAAACTTATTCCTTCTTTACTACCTGCATAGGCAGGATTAATAACTGCCATATTATAAACATATTGAGTGTATTGAGGATCTTGCTGTGCAAAATTTTCACTACTCATACATACCAAAAAAACTAGTAATAATTTATGTACCGTCTTTCTCATATAGCTACTTATTTAAATATAACCAACCTTGATATGGTTTTGTTTTTTCGTCATTAAAATCTACTACATACCAATAAGTTGCAGCTGGCATTACTTCTGTATCTCCAGTTAATGCTAGTTTACCTTGTGACTTTCCATTCCACCAAACTGGATTTAACTCATTATTATTACTGTAGCTATATACTACACTTCCATACCTATTATATATTTTCATTTTAAATTTAGGATACTTCTCTGCCAAATCTGGTATTACAAATTCATCATTAACACCATCATTATTAGGAGAAAAAGAATTAGAGGTAGAAAAGTCTATAACTGAATCAATAGTCCCTCTTTTTTTATCATTTGCTAATGTAAAAACACCATAACCTGAAACTTTAGCGGTTATACTTTTGTTAGAAGCATCTATCTTTATATTTTCTCTTTCTTTAATCCACTTTTCTCCATTCCACCGTACTATCATTAGTTTACTTGGGTCTGAGTAAACATCTTCAGGAGTTGTTACAATATTCCATGTTAAAGTTAAGTTTACCAACTCATCATTAGATTTGTTTTGAATATCCCAAAACTCATTCATATCTATTAAACCAATATCTTCTTCTTTTTTATCGAAATCAATATTTGCCTTTTCCCAATTAAATGCCACAAAAAAAATTGTACTTAAACTTAAAGGAGCAGAAATAGTTACCGTTCTTGGCACAAAAGTTTTTGATTGATAATCTCCTATAGGAAAAGTAAAACTTTCGTTTCCTATTTTTTGTGCTTTATTATTTACATAGCTCTTATTACTTACTCCTATGTTCGTTGCTCCATTTAAATAAGTAACTATACCTTTTTCACTTACTTCTATAATTCCATTTTCAAAAAATGTAGTTCCATTTATTTCTATTTCTTTATCTAAATTAAAAGCCAAATCAGTTGATGTGTTATCGAATTCTACAAACATAAAGCTAGAAGTTCCTTTACCTGAAATAGTTTGATTATCATTACCGACAAAACTTGTGTAACCTGTTACTTTATTATTAGAAAATTTGAATTTCCCTTTATTAGTAAAGTTTTTAAATAAATACAAATCTCCATCGTTTGTAATTGCCCCATAATCTTTTATAAGTACATCTTCATAAACACTTACCAATGTATTCTCTGAAACATAAAAGGATCCAATACTTGCCACTTGAGATTTAACAGCTATAACAAAGCACATAATTATTGATGATATTATTATTTTTTTCATAATTATCTGCTTATTATAAAGAAGTACTATCAATTTTATACCAATAGTAGTTTGTTCCATCAAAACCACATTGTATTGTTATAGAAGAATTAATTCCTAACAAGGATGTACCTAATGAACTCAATCCAGATCCTTTTATAGAGCCTCCGCCTATTATATTTAAATTTAAGGAGACTGAAAGTCCAATTAAAAGCCCATTACCCGCTCTATTAACAATCACTAATTTATTTCCTAGGTTACTACTGTTTGGTGTTGGTAATGTTATATCTTTTCCTAGTCCAAGATTTATTAGGCCTGTTTGTTCAATTATTACTGTACCATCTGAATTATTAATAGTTGTGCTACTTGTTGGATTCTTTACAATTCTTATACTATTTAATCTTGCTAAATAAGAATTAATAGTTGCAATATTTGTTTGGTTAATTGTAGCTAAAACATTGTTTCCGGCAACATCTCCTGCTAAAGAAGAAGCTCCCATATCAACAGTTCCTCCATTAACTAAGCTAATGGTATTCCCACTTAAACTCAAATCTTGCGTATCTGAATCAACAACTCCCCATGTATTTCCATCACTAGTTTTATATAATATTCCCGAAACGGTATCTGTATAAACCTGACCTGCAATACCTGTAACTGTTCCATTAGGGTTTCCCACCCCTGATAAAGCAGCATCTTGCCCATCAGCTCCTGCTACTCCGGTGTCTCCTTTTAAAGAAGTAATAAAGTCCGTTTCGGTCCCTGTATTTCCGGCATCTAACCAGACTTGATAGGCCGATTTCCCATCGGTTCCTGATGACACTACTGACTCCCATAAGGTTCCGTCTGAGCTATAAACCTCCCCAGAGTTAGTATCTACATATAAAGCGCCTGTAACTGGATCTATAGAGTTACTAATGGGCGATCCTTCTCCTGTTAGTAATTCATTATCGCCTAAAAGAGACGATAAATCAACTGACTGTGAACCTCCATTTTCTAACTCTATAGTTAGAGTATTAGAGCTGTTTAAAAAAAAACTTGTTATTTGTTGATTATCCGCTTGTGTAGCAATAAGATTTGAAGCTGTGGTTATATCTACTATTTTTTCCCACAGCATTCCATTCCAGTAATAAAAACCTTTTCCTGAATTTTTATTCGTATTATAAACTAATAAGCTTTCATTAACAGTAACACTACTTACAGGTGAAGCTGTGCTTAAATTATCAATATTTAATCTGGGTATTAATAAACCTTTTGTATTTGACTTAATCTCTAATTGGGCAGATAGATTAGGTGTTAAGGTTCCTATACCTACTTGTGCTGTAGTTGTTACACTTAAAATTAAGAGTACGAGGGTAGCTACTTTTTTCATTATTTTCTTTGTTTGGGTGGGACTTCTTTGCAATCATGTATTACATTTAATTCAGTTTTATTAATAAATTAATTCTAATGTTTTTTTCGAGTAAATATGGGGGGGGTTATATCAGCACTGTCTTCATAGCTAAAAGGCAATAGATTTGAATAAACACCTAAACAAACTGATATACAACACACTAACCTCTTACAATTTACTAAAAAAAAATGATTTTTACGAGTGCTAGTTTTAATTCACCTTAATTATCAGGTAAAATCCCCTACCCTAGGAACAACTCTTTTTATGAGTGAAAATAATTCGAACTGTATAGTTATTTAAAATAGCTTGATAACTAAATAAAATAATTTTAAATAACAAAAAAGCCTCACTATTTCTAGTGAAGCTTTAAGTGAGCTTCCCGATACAATTTCCAAATCATTTTTTAGAAGATTTAGAAAAACCAGCAGAGAAAAGCGAACCATAAACACCTAAACAACAATACATTCAATAAAAAAAACCTAATACTTAACAAAAATAAAATTAAGTCTAAAATTTTTGGTTCGAACTTTTTCCTACTTCTATTACTAATGGAGAAATAATAAATAGACCATCGTAATCCCAGTCACACGAATAATAGACAGGTAGTCCTCTGGTGTCCCCATAATCCATTTTTTTTACATTTTTTCCTCCTGCATACCACAATTCCATATTATTAGATCTGAATATAGTAGGACGTTTTAAATTTTGTACGGCAGAAAGCCTAGCAATCCCTAATAATGCAATATCGGAATAGATTTCTCCAGTGTTTGGAGTTTTAAAAAAAACTATTCTCCATTTTTTTTATTTGTTACAAACAAAAGTAAGACCTTACCATTTCCCTATAAACAGGGATATACAGATTAATTAATTGTTTCATTTTTGTTGTTCAAATTAAATGATTGGTTTAATGGACACAAAAAAAAAACACTTAAATTCGTTACATAGTATTTGTAAACTTCTTTTTAAATCACAGTTTACCCCAGATGTAATGAGTGACTTAGAAGCCATTTTTTATAACAGAAAAAAATGTACTCTTGAATTAGAGTACCCAGACTGGGAACATACAACTACTGAAAAAATCACTTTTTTTATTACAGAAAAGCTTGAAGCATTAGAGCTGATTTATGTAAATGACTATGCGTTTGATTATTTTGATGCGCTAGATATTTACACCTTTTTTCATCAAGAAGAAATACCCTATCTTGATGACGAATATGACCAAGAACCTGATGAAAGTGATGTTTATAATTACCTAAATTCATTGTTTAAAAAACACCACCAAAAAGTATTGATTATAGATACAAATGGTGACGATTTTATATTTTTACCCATAGCTTTTAGTGATATAGCCAAACTGAACAGCTTATGCATACAACAACCTTATTTTAAGGTGTCTGATGTTATAGAAGACACCTCTATCCCTGTAAAAGACGCCTTTGAATTACTCCCACTACGCTATCAAGAAAAGCATAATAAAGTACCTTGTATTTTTTCAGATAGGACTATTAGCTACAACAACTTTTTTAGAGTTTTAAACAGCTATCTCTTACAAAACCGTACTAATTATTGGTTTTATAATAATTTAGATGAACTGGTAGAAATTTTGAAAAATGATAAAGATGAATTTAGAAGTCCGCTTAAACGCCTTTTTAGCAAGCCTAAAAAAACCTACTTAATAGAAATCAAGAACAAAGACGAAGAAAGTTCACTTCTATGGGACGAAAATAATCCTAATGAACTGTTTATACAATACACACTCGCCTCTGATAACAAATGTAAACAACAAGAAACACAACAACATTTTATTAATAACAGTAATTACAACAGTTTGCTCTTAAAACCGGACAATCCGTTGCAAAACATGTGGGAACGCACCTTAAAAGGGATTGAAACCATGGAGTATTATTACCCACAAATAGATTTTAAAAAACTTCGTCAAATTATAAGTGACAATAGGTTTGCTGCCACCTCGTATGGAGAGGCACATAAATTCCCTAACCAACCTTTTGAGTTCTATGTACGTCATCTTAATGAAGAAAACCTTAAAGAAGACATACTGCCAATGTTAGGTATAAAAGTGGGGCTTGATATGTTTTATTACAAATCATATTCAGCAAATTATTTAGTGTATTTTTCAAAAGAAAATGATGAGATGGAACTCATATTAAGCAATCAGCCCGAACGCTATTTTTGGGCTGTAAAACTGTTTAACGAACTTTACAACAACCTCTATGCGAATAACATCGCAATATTAAATTAACTGTTTATTTTGAATCTACATATATGAAAGCCCATAATGGGCATTTAAAAAAGAATAGCCAATATAAACAACGACAAATCAATGATTTAATAATTTTTTGTATTAATGAAATGAGCCATAACAAATCTTGATACCAACCGATATGTTCAATGGCGAATTCCATCTGACCATAAAAAACAAATAAATATTAACAGATGAAATTACCTATAACAACCCTACTAATAACGCTTTTTACTACCACCGTTTTTGCACAACAAGATACTATATGGTTTAATGGTAGTTGGGATAAAACCACAAAAGACAAAGCCCACTTTTACAGATCACACGCAAAAAAAGAAAAACGCAACCTATACCGCATAAATGACTACTATATAAACGGTAAACTACAAATGACGGGACTTTCAAAATTTAAAGATTCTGTGCATTTAGAAGGTACTGCTACTTGGTACCGATCTGATGGTAAAATAATGCAAATGCAAACCTATAAAAACAACAAGCTAAACGGTGTAAGTACCTATTATAGATATGATGATTGTGACGATAGCAATACTAATGAAACAATAGCTGGAGTTGAATATATTAAAGAAACTGGTGCTGATGATTACTGCATTTATAGCGTCCGTGAGATTACTTATAAAGATAACCATCACATAAAAGAAATACTATACGATACCAATAAAAAAGGTGCACGCAAAGAATATTACTATAAAAAAGGACACATCTATAAAAAAATGTATTACGATACTAACGGTAAGCTATTAGGCACCTATCATTTACCAATAAATGGCAAAGCACATGGCATAAGGGTTATCTATTATAATAAACCCATGCGTCCTAAAGAAATAATAGCCGTTAAAGATGATTACCCTATGTACGCTCACGCCTATTATCCTAGCGGAAAAACCCGCAGCAGTTTTGACACCATTCAAAAAGTTAAAACCTATTATGATGAAAAAGGCAAAGTCATGGGCAAACTGCAATATGAAGGTGAGCTGGACAAATTACTTTATTATCACGGAAAACGCTATACATTCTATCCTGACGGAAAAACAATTGAAAAAATTGAAACGTACGATAGTGAATATCTTATAAAAGACGAAGAATATAATGGTGGCGTATTAATACGTGAAAATTTTTATGACGATTTCGAGATTGTTAAAGTTATCAGCTATACCGATAACGGCAAAAAAATAGGTGTATTCACAAAAAATAACAACGAATTAAATGGTACCATTCGTAATAAATACAATCAAATCATCACCTATAAAAATAACATTCCTATAAAGGCAATCATACCTTACATAAACTCTAGAAAGTTATTCTCTACCTTAAAAGATTCTGTAATTACCTACCACGACACGCTTGGTAATCCCATTGCTACTTTAAAAGTAGACTTAAGAAGAGGTGAGTTTATTCCAGACAGACTAGAAACTGGCCAATACGTACCAATACCTATTGAAGGAACCTTGGTGACTCCAGACCTTAATCAACGTATTGCAGGTAAAACAACCTTTAAAAACTATAAAAAAACACAAAAAACAACTTTTGATTATATAAAAGATAAGCGTTTTAAGCAGCATATACGCTATAACGAAAACGAAGAACCCCTAAAACACACGTTTTATTTTAGCAATGGCAACAAACAATATGAACTGTTTTTTAATCCTGCTACTGGAAAAAAAGAAAAAGGCATCTTTTTTAATAAAAATGGCGATAAAATTTCAGAATTCAACTACCAAACCAAAACAGGTACGTTCTATGAATTTTATGAAAATTCTGATGCTATTAAAGAAGTTAGCACGCAAAAAAACGGACAATTCATCGCTGGAAGACGGTATCAGCGTGTGTATGACAGCAACCTCAAAGCGTACAAAAGTGTACTTCGAGAAGATGTTACTGCCAATGGCGAATCAATATTTTACTCCAAAAAAGGCACTGTTATAGCTAAAGCCCCATTTAAAAATGGAAAACCATGGTCTGGTGTGGTGTACGATTATAAAAACAACAGAAAAACCCAAGTAAAAGATGGAAAAAAACACGGTGAATATGTAGATTATACAGGTGATGAAAAAACCATCCGCGAACAAGGCTATTATGAAAATGGAGAAAAACACGGAAAATTTATTACATGGAGAAGTGTTAGAACTTCTTATAAGTCAAAAAAAGTCAAGCAAAAAGAAGAAAACTACAAACATGGCAAACGTGATGGATACACCATTAAATACAACAAACAAGGCAAAGAAATTTCTAAGGTGTTATACAAAAATGGTAAACGTGAAGGCTATTCAACAAGCTACAATGTGAAAACCAATAAAACCTATCGTCTACTCTATAAAAACGACAAGCCTTTTGAAGGTGTTACTGTTAATAGGTTTAACGATGAAAAGGTATATAAAAACGGGAGTATTGTTAAAGAAACAAACCATACAGATGTAGAAACACATAACAACACCTACCAAACTATTAAAACCATTACCATCCATAAAGATAAAGCAACAAAACAGGTTACTGTTTATGATTTAAAAAACAATAAATTGCTTTCATATACCGAAATTTACGATCAACTTCAAGGGGAAGTTATTCAGTATCGCAACAATAAGCCCAAATACAAAGCTGTATTTAAAGACGGAGAATTACAAGAAGGCACCATTTGGATAAAAAGCTATAGCAGATTTCCATCGGAGAAATATTTTCAATTAAACAAACAAAACCATTCCATTTCTCTTAAAACATTCAACGAGAATCTACAACTGTTGTTTAATGCAGAGATTAATCCAAGTCTTTATAAAGATTATAAAGAGCGGGTATTACCGTTTAGAGGTTATTATTTAGAAGTTAGAGGAAGTAACCTTTTAAACATAGGCATTTACAAAAACATTAAGTAACTCCAATACCATGAAGCTACCTGAGAATATTGATAAGATTACTTTAATTGAGGATAAAGAGATAGGTCCTTTCCCTCCAAATGGTTTTCAAAAATTTGAAGAAGCCAGCTTTGGCAATGGTGATTATTTTGGCTTGTATTGGGAATTTGGAAAAGAACATCAAGAACCAATTATTTGTGAAATACTACATGATGAAGGTATCATAATGCCAAGGTTTTCTTGCTTGAATAAATTTTTAGAATGGTATCAGTTAAACGATTATGACTGGGGAGAAGACGAAATAGATGATGACGCCTTTGTTCTAAATCTCATAAAAAAAGGCGGTAATCAATTAAAACAAAGTCAAACCAAACAAGCATTGGCATATTACAAACAAAGCACTGATGTTTTTGGTGAATACAGTGAGAACTGGTATAAATTAGCCTTATTACATGAAAAAGATGGTAATCAACTAGAGTTTCAAAAAAGTATCATAAATGCTATTTTTTCTAACTGGGCAATACAGCATCCATCAGAAAATGCCTTATATACGCTTAAAAACATACATCCTGTTGGTGCGCTAAAACAGCATCCGTTAATTAAAAACAGAAATATTTTTGACCTTCATTTTGGGGGCGTGAAAGAAAATAAAATTTATACGATAATTAGCGAAATCCTCTCGGAACTCAACGTCATAGAAGACATTGACAAAGCCTTAATTATGGAACAAAATTACGCCCTGATGATGCATAGAGAAACAACATCTTTTCAAGAAAGGTATCATTTTAATTTAGAGCAATGGCAAAGCGATTTTAAGCAAAAAACAAACCACCGGTTAAAACTAAAACAAAAGTAGCGATAAAACTTTAAGCAATCACAGAAACAAGGGCTTCAAAAAATTAAGAAAAAGTGATTACAGCAACCGACAAAGCATATCAAAACACAAAACGCATCAAACTAGGAATAAGCAAGATAGTTTATAATTTAAAACAGCTCGCCTATTGGATCTCTAAAACCTATTGTGTAGATATGCTGAATATTCAAGAATCTCTTATGAGCCATAACAACAAAAACGAATTTAGAGATTTTCACAAAAAAGCCATTGAAATTTATATACGTAATAAAAACACATTGCCCAATAATATATAACCGCAATTATGGCAAATTCAATCATGTTCGAATCCACTCAAATTGAAGTTTCTAAAGTCAATACTTAACTCAAAGCACTATCTTTAATCCTGTAACTGACGATTATATGAGATTAACTTATGCCTACATACACCTATATTTCTAAAAGCTTTATATAATATCCCTGTTTTCAGGGAATCATATCTAACCTGATACTTTTATTTTTGGTTGATAATACAAACCAGTTAAAAATGAAAAGACTTACTCTTTTTTTAATCTCACTTACGTTGCTTGCATGCAGTGACAACAACTCAATAAAAAAACTGAACACACATTTAGAAGGTGATCTTGAAATCCGATCTTTAAAAGATTTAAGCACTCCAAAAACCAAAGCATTAAAGACTATAAATGGTAATTTAATTATAAAAAACACCTATGAAATTACAGATTTAAGAGCGCTAGAAAACCTAGAAGAAGTAAATGGCATTATCATAAACAACAACCACAATTTAAAGTCTTTAGAGGGTTTAGAAAATATTCAGAAGGTAGATTTTATATCAATTAAGGATAATATTGAACTAACCTCTATTTCAGGTCTTGACAATGTATCACTGGTTTTAACAAACGTTAATATTATCAATAATGACAGCTTAACTTCATTTACAGGTCTCAATGGATTAACAATAATTAAAGGGCAATTATTTATAAACGACAATAAGAATTTAATTGATTTATCTGGATTGGAAAACTTAACAGAAACTTCTAAATTATTGGTGTTAAATAATATTAACTTAAAAAATCTTAACGGCATAAATAGCCTTGAAAACGCCTCTGTAATTGATGTGGTTTCTAACAATTCGCTTACTAATTTCTGTGCTTTAACAAGCTTTGCGCAAGAAAATCAAAATTCAACATCATTTAGGACAAAATTTAATGGTTACAACCCAACATTTGAAAATTTAAAAAATGGCAACTGTTCAGAATAAGGACGCTATTTAACAACATATAATTTTAAAACAAACCGATTCACAATGAAAAGTTTTATAAATCAATTATTACCCCTTTTACTGCTTTTTACAACAGTAATAACTTGTAAAGATGTTAATAACAAAAGTAACGAAGCAAAAAACACCATTTCTGTATCACAATTAAACACTATAAAAGGTAATTATACTCTTACAATAGAGAGGAAAGAAGGTACAGGTGAAACATATATATCTTCATACAATCCCTCTATTATCAATCATGAATTAAATTTAGAAATCGCTAAAAACAAGACCAACAGATATACTGTAAAGCTAAATGAGTTTTCCATACAAGTACCTTCTCCCATTTGTACATTTGTTTATGACAGCCGCATAGATACCACAGGGAATACCAAAGGCTCTTTTGGAAAAGTGTATTTTAAAAAAGAGAAACAAGAAAAGTTAAACAAGTGGTTAGCGCATTACAAAAAACTCAAAGACACACAATTTCTATTTGAAAGAACAGCCGATGGTACCTTTAAATTTTTATCGGGAGAAATTCCTTGGAAGGATTACAAAAACAAAGTAAACTTACGACATGGAGACCCTATTCTGGAGTTAAAAACTTACATCAATCCTAAATATTTAACTATGGTTTTAAACCAAACCTTTAACTATGCAGAAGGACGTTTAACACCTAACACACTTATAAAAAAGGATGGTGCTACCATTCAATTAAACACCAATAGTTCATGGGAAGAACACGAATTATTTCAACAAAGAAAAGAAAGTAACTATACCATTACTGCAAGAGCTTATTTAACGAAAACAGATGCTCAATGGATTAGAAGCAATATTTTAGAAACCAAGCTTACCCCACACCGCGCAAATAGCATAAACAATATTGCCATGACCACTACAATAGTTCAAAAAAAGGAGTAAGCCATCTCAGTGCAAGCACACGAGCCATGTATAGAAATTTGATTTTGATTTTAGGGCAAGCCTCGGAGCCTTCAAATCTTGATTATCGAGTAAAATACAATAACAGAATAGACATTTTTGATAGCTTTTTTAGCTTACAATAATAAATGAGCCAAATTACCATAACCTTGTGAGAAGATTGTAAAAGCTTATTCCTCGGCTTAATCATTAAATAAAACCAAGACCCTTTGGAAGATATCATAAAAGTATTAGGCAAGTCAATACGAGATAAAGACGCTGTACTTTTTTACAAACGTATCAAATAAAATACCCCAAAAAAGATACCGCAAGATATGATAGCGAAACAAGAAAATCTGGTCTTCATTTAACAAATGAAATTCTGGGTATAGAAGTCGTATTGAATATTGAAATAAACAATTTAGATTACCCACCTATTCCAGCCGAAAGGAAGGGCAGTTATGTATTTAGAATAAGTGGTGTATTTTGTTCAAAACAAAACAGTCAGTTTAAGTTTCCTATACATTTCAACGATTCTTACAAACAATTAGAAACACAGTTAGGGCAACCAACGGGAAAAAGTAGTGATATAAGCAACCTTTGGTTAAACAATGACGGTTCAGAAAGTTTTTATTCATGGCACAAAGTTATAGACAGCCCGAAAGGTGTTCAGCAATACATTGAGTACAATACAAATAGTAAACAGGTAGAAACTGTTCAAACAACTATTGTTGAAAACGAAATTCTGTTCATTTTGTTTGATCCTTTAGCTAAGGAAAGTATCAACAATTTTATAACATCACCAGAGAGATTAGCAACGCTTGGTTTTGTGTATTGGCCCATAGAAAATCAGCTTTTTAGAGCTAGTTTACAACAAAAGGCACTAGCGCAAAAAGCGTTGAACGACGTAAATACATTAGTAGCATTCATCACACAGAGCTTTTTAAACGGGTATATATATGTCGCACATTTTTGCACAGAGCAAAATTTTATAAAAGAATACATAATTTAAGTGACTATGATATTGTTTACCAACGTGATATTGCCCATGTCTATTTAAACGAAAAAAACCTTTTTAATAACTACCAGATAGATAAGGCTCAAGAAGCATTAAAAAATATTCCGATTAACTTAAAAACTATAGAAGCAATAACAAAAATGATAAACAAGCGATTTATAGAGTTCAAAACACATCAATTTGCTAATAGTAGTCTAACGGCGTACTAAAATAGAAACCACATGATTACAATAAGCCTTGTAAAATTAGCAGAAAAACTTCCAAACTTCCCAACACTTTCGTTAGTTGAAGAGTACAAATACAACACAAGCCCAAAAGGAAGAAAAGAAATGGAAGACATGTTTCGTGAAATAAAAAACTTGCTTCCTAACAAAAATGCACAAGATTTTACCTCTAACAATGTTGCTTTTGAAACCCCAGAACCCACGGCAATTTACTACAACCATGATGTTGTTTTTGACACGTTGGACCTCGACGAAATTTCAGAAAACGCATTGGTTATTAATGGTAATTTAAACGTAAACTCTCTGCTCATTAATGCTGAAATAGACATTAATACCACATTAGTCGTGTTAGGAAGTATACGCGCTAAAAATTGTATTTGTTCGGGTAGTGAAATTTATGTAACCAATGACATTCACGTAACTGAAAACTTTATCGCATACTACAATCACGGTAGCATCAGTACAAAAAATCTATACACCAATTTACTGCTTACTGATGATTATAGGGGATTTCAAATCCCTAATTATAAAGCACACAAAAATTGCCATTGGCAGGATAAAAATACACTCCCCTATACAAAGGTGCTACAACCTGAACTAATAGAACATATGATTGATCATGAGGGCAACGTACAACACTGGTTAAACTTTGAAAAAATATGCAATTATTTAGAGGCTGATAAAGATATTTTAAGATAATAGTGATTAGACCCCTTGAAACTAACAACTGTGACAAATGACTAGCAACAAAACAATCATCATTGCGGTACTTTTAGTAACACTTTCTAGTTGCGTATCTAGATTAGAGCAACATGCGCTCTATGAAACGATAGCCAACATGCAAAAACACCCTATTGTAAATTGTACTGTTGGAACAACAAAAACCGACAGCAACGGCTATTTTTATCTTCCAGAAAAGCGTTACAACCAATTTTTGCTTTCAGAACTATTCATTATGGAAGCCCCTCCTGTTGCATATAACATTCCTATAAAAAAAGAAGGTTATAAAACCACCTATATTTCATTTATCAATACTCGAGGTGGCGGCGCTAGAAAAGGTGCAATTCGCAATCTAGATACCATCTGCTTAAAGAAAATAAAAAACTACAGAACTAATGAATAAAGCATCTCTAGAAAACTGGCTTTCATCCTTAAACCTTAAATACAGTAATGAATATTGGGGCATGACACTCACCATGAGCACGGTAAACATAGAACATTGGCTTTACAGCCGTAACCAATTAAAACCTGAAGATTTAAAACTTACATTAAGCATGTACATTACAGGGTCTTGGGTAGCACAACTAGAACGAAAAGACCAACTTTTTTTAGCGCAATGGCGCGAGAGTGGATTAACGGTAGAATCACAACAGCTTAAATATCGCAGACTAATACCGTGGCCAAAACTAGCATCTTATACAAAATTTCCGCTTATAATACCTGCTATTGAAACAGCACTCGATGTAAAATTTATACGCCATATTGATATAAGCACAGTAGGAATAGCCCCAAAACAGTATTTAAAAAAGAACTCTAAAATGCAGCAATGGCTAAAACCCTGTGCGGACACTTTTGGCGAACACATAAGTTATGAAAACGACTAACAACCTAGATAAAATAAAGGCATTATTGCACGCACTTCCTGAAAAACACAGAAGCGCATTGATTCCAGCGACACAAAAAGAGTTAGAAGCTTTCAAATATCGTGCAATTGCTTTAGGAGTTAATAAAACGATTATTGACGAATTACTGGATCTATGTACTGTAGCTAATAATTTTAGATATGAAGTCGTTTTAGAATTTCATTCCTGTACTGATGAAAGTATTTTTGAGTGGTGGGAAGACGGTGAGCTTTGGCTTGGGCAAAACGATTGTAACACCTTACGATGGGTACATGGCAAATTCTGTTTAGGTGGTGCTTCAAATATAAGTTATACAAAAAACCATGAATATCCTAGTTTACTAGCGCTTATAAAAGGATGCATAAATGAAATTAACGAATTGAATTATTAAAAACCATGAAAAAACATCCTGTAACCTATCGTAGTCCCAATTACAAACCAAGCAAAGCCGAAGTTCTTGCATTTGAACAAAACTACAAAATACATTTACCAACCGATTATTTCAAGTTTTTACTCAACCATAATGGCGGCTCTCCTGAACCATGCTTGTTTACTAAAAACCCAGATTTAGGTATTATTGTAATCAATTGGTTGAATGGTTTATTGAAAGGCAAAAATGGACTAGTTTGGAATATTGAAATATTCGACGGTCGCATACCCAAAAGATTCCTTGCTATTGGAGATGACCCTGGTGGAAACCAAATTTGCTTGGATGTTTCATTAAATAATACGAATGGGGCTGTTTACTTTTGGAAACACGAAGAAGAATACCTATTTACCAATGAAGAAGCGGTTTTAGAAAACATGTATTTTCTTGCCAATTCATTCGAAAGTCTTATCACAAGCTTGGTAACCGATGAAGAACTATAAAATAAATTTTGATTTATGAGTAAGTTACTTTCAATAGAAAATTCCATTAAAAAAGGAAATGCACAAGTATATCAAAATGTTATTTTTCAAGCCACAATGTAAAAAAACTTATCATCAAATCAGATGGTAAGTTTATCTACAAAGGTTTCAAACTTTTTGTTTTTGTTAACCAAAACAGAACCATGTCCAAAACAGATAATTTGAGGGTCCAACGCTTTTAATTTTTTTAACGAATTGATGTTCACGTCTTGATTTGTTGTAAACATACTTGGCGGTAAATGCAACCCTGTAAAGGTGGTTAATAAATTCATATTAGTTGCCACATCACCAATAATTAACACACCATCTTTTTCTCTAAAAAATGAGAGATGACCATCAGCATGTCCTGGGGTTTCAAGTACTCTAAAACTTTCAATGTAATCATTTTCTTTAAGTGTTTTGAGACCTCTTGCCCCTTACCTGCCCAATGTTTTTGCTGAAATTTTGCAATCATACCTTGACTTGCTGGATAATCTTTTGTTGCTAAGCCAGATTCTGCTCTAGCTACTTCTTTTTCATGGCAATATAAGGGTACCTTAAATTGACTACAAATTTCGTTACTACAACCCTGATGATCGGCATGAGCATGTGTTAGTGCATGTAAATGTATTGGGACATCAGTAACATTTTTGGCTATTTTTTTATAAGAACTTCTTATTCCAGAATCAATTAATACGCCTTCAATAATATAACAATTTATACCATTTCTAGGCATTAACGGAATGTGGTACACATCTTTTGCTACGGTTTTCATTATGTTATGTTTTTAAGCAAAAGTATGGCAAGTAAGCTATCAGAATAAGTACATTTGTCCTAATTGGTTTCTTGAAAAATGTCTTTTTTGACTCTGGTAAGTGTACGTTGAGTCATGCCTAAATATGATGCTAAGTCATCTAATTTAGTTCGCGAAATAAGTTTTGGATTGGCTTCAAGTAACTGTATGTATTTTGCCTTTGCTGTTTTGTTATTAAAATGCATGAGATAGTGTTCCTTTTCTAAATATTCTTGCTCTAGTTGCCCGTTCATTAAAGCTTTCCAAGAAGGAATACGCTCTAATAATTGTTTGAAATTTTTATAAGAAATAAGTTGTAAGTCACAATTCTCTATAGCTTGAATGTTTTTGTGCGACAGGGTTCTAGTCATAAAGCTCTCATAAGAGGTCATAAATTGATTTTCAAACTTAAAACACGTAATGCTTTCATCGCCTAAAGAAAATGTTTTAACAGCTCCTTTATTTATAAAAGCAATATAATTACACACCTCTCCTGCTCTTACAAAAAAATCATTCTTTTTAAGTTGTTTTGTTTTAAAAAAAGACAAGGAGTCCTTTATTTCTTTAGGTGTTAACAAATCACCTTCTGTAAGGTAATTTTCCAACGAATTTCTCATTATTTTCTTGTTGCTTCAGGGTTGTAAATTAATTCTATTCGAGGAAATATAAGTAATTGGTATTTATACATTGAACTTACAAAAAATAAAATCACTGTTTTTAGGGATATACAGGCTTTATTTCATACCTAATTTTGAACTCAAAAGCTATATGAAATATTATAAAAATGGATTTATACACCCGCATTAAAAAAGGAATTCCTAAAACTATAACCATACCACAAGAACTAAAGCTATTATGTGATTGGGTTGATGAAAACGACTACCCGATTAGCGGTCTTTTTGAACTACAAGCTGATGATGGATACAGTATAAAAAGTTGGTTTGATAATGCCGCTATTTCAGACCGTTTTGGTGTTTTTGGGCTCGGACCAGATGGTTCTATTTATGCCTTTTGGCTAGATGATGATGGCAATCAAAAAATTGTGCATTTAGGCTCTGAAGGTGATGCATTGTGCATATTAGCAACCTCATTTATTGATTTTTTACGTTTGCTAGCCATTGGCTACGATGAAATAGGAAACGCTGACATGACAAAAACTGCCTATCAATGGAATGATGCAGATGACGACGAATCTGTGAACCTAGATTTTCAAGATTGGGTGCAAACCTCGTTTAAGGTTAGCATACCAAAAACAGGCAACGAAATTACAAGCACAAACGACTCACATTTTAAAAACTGGGTTCACAAAAAACAGGATATTTATGACAACTAAAAAAACACCAATTAGCATGTATATTGCTTTTGCCATTCACTGCATCATTGTACTTTCATTTGCTATGGATGGCGACCTCGTACGTAAACAAGTGGCTCTTTTATGTACTATTCCGTTAGCTATAAATCTTGTAGGCTTATTGCTTACTATGATTACCAATAAAACTCTACTTGGAGCAAAACTATTTAAATACACTTGCTTTATATTTATTCCTATTGGAGTTATCGGAATTTTAGGTGCCAACAAACTTATTGAATCTGTAAACAAACCATAAATGAAAACGTACAAACTGAATCAAAACACAAACAAAATAATACCAGGGCTTATTATATTTATTTTATGTTCTATGTATATATCTTTTAAACAAACAGGACACATGAGTCTTTCGCTAATAGCCCCGGTTATTGTTTTAATATTACGGTACTTTTGGCAAAAAAGCCATAAAGCGCTTATTATAAATACAACCCATTTAGAGTTTAACACTGCGCCATTACAGAGCAAGCGCCTTATAAAATATAACGAACTACAGGACGCTCATTTTGACCCAAAAAAGAAAAAAATTGTGTTTATAACAAAAGTTTCTAAAAAAATTAAACTTTCACTGAAAGAATTTCATAAAAACGATAGACAGACTATCGTGAACGAAATTTTCAAAAAAATACCGAAATAAAAAACAATTTTATAATTCATTTAACTAACATACATTACACATCTATGAATACTAAAACCATCATACTACTTTTTACAATTATACTCGCTTTTATGTCTTGCAACACAAAAAAGCCTTTAGATTGGGATAATGACGTAGTAAATCTTACCAATAAAAACTTAAAAGGTTGGCTACAAAAGGCACCCTTTAATAACGAGTGGGTTATTGATAATAATGATAATAGCTACGTATTTACGAATCTTGAACAAGTATTTCCATTTATGGGAAAGTTTAATGATTTTAAAAAAGACACCAGCAAAGAACACGCCAATGTATATGAAGAAGAAACTGTCGTTTTTAAAGACACGCTTTGGGGAGAATCGTTTATGTATGGAATGCTGTTATACCAGCCAACCGAATTATTTTTAAAAGATTATTATAGCGAACGAGGCAATATTATATTTTCTGGTGTTAATGCCTCTAATGAAGTTTATACAGCTAATTTGTCTGAAACATTTTTATATGAAAAGAACACCAAGTATAAAGCTGCTGTTTATTGGGTAAGTTGTGGTTATAAAACCTATCTTTTTGGATTTTACCAACAAGGGAAATTGGTATTTGAATTTGGGTTTCCTTGTAAAAAAGACAATCAACTAGAAGGTCTTGAAAAATTAAAACAAATTAATACCGCTTTAGGGTTAGACATCAAACAATGGGAAAATGCTACTATTAACGACCTACAAATTAATAGGCATCCAAAGAGTTTTAAATAAACTTTTATTTGAGTTCTTACATTACGACAGTTATGACTGAATTACAAAAATTATATAAGGAGTACTCTGATAGAGAACTAATAACCATACTTCACGAAAAAAACAAATTCATACCAGAAGCTATTGAACAAGCTTTGGCAGAAATAAAAAACAGAAATTTAACACAGCAAGAGTTTGATAAAGAAAAAAATGACATTATCCTGCAAAAAGAAAATCGTAAACAACAAATTCAAAAAGCAAGAGCTTCTAGAAAATAAATACAATCGTTTCTAACCCCTGTTAATCCACCCAAAAAAATTATAGCTTTTGTGACGATTAGTTTAGGTCTATTTTCGTTGTATTCATTTTATAATGAAGTTGGCTATTATATTATTTCACTTCTTTGGCAGCTTTGTACTCTTCATCAACAGTGCTGATTATACTTCTTCACCCGTATTTTGGATTATAGCTAAAAATTTTGAATAGAAATAAGCCATGGCTTCATCTTCAGGAAAAACATATAATAAAAATTGCTCTCCTTTTTTATTGGTGTACAAATTAATAGAAACGTGAACGTAATCACTTTGTGCTGATAAATAGATGGGTTCCAAAGCCAAAACCAAGGCATTTTTTTCTCTATTCAACAACAGCACCTTATATTCTCTAGCTGTATAATAACCAATAGCTTCAATCTCTTTTGAAAGTAATCGGGTTATCTCTTTTTCAGAGCTTGTTGTATTGAAAATTGTTAGCAAAGGGCTTTTTTCTTGAACCTTGATCATTCCTACATAAGGTATGATCTTGCCATAAGGACTTTCATCAGCCGTATTTAAAGCTATGGTATCAGCAACTTTTATTATTTGTGAGGCTACATCTTTATATGCCTGACGTTGCTTACCTGTTAGGTTGTTTTTAAATGTTTTCCAGGATACCGTATCTAATTTTATCTTAGGTCTTTCTTCTACCAGTGTTTTAGCAACCTGTAAATCGTACATTGCTTGTGACAATAATGGTGAATTACCTTTTCCGTCAATAGATACACTATTTCCTTGACTAACATTGGTGCTTTCAAAAATAATGTAAACCCTTTCTTTTTCTATATAGTGAAAAAAGACCATTGTATAGACCATATATCGATCATAAAAAATGAGACTTTCCGCATCTTGATATACTATATGTTTTATCTGGGATGAATATTTTTTCAATATTTTATCCATTGAAACTACATCGGCTTGACTGTTTTCAATTAAATAAACACGTCCACCATAACCGTTAAAGTTTGTTAGGTTTGATTCTAATTTAAAAATTTTAGAAGGCGTGGTGTTTGTTCTTAACTCTTCTTTAAACTGAGCATTTACATTTTCAATATTGTAATGAAAAGGGATGTTTAATTCCAATCCCGTAGCATGTTCTTTTTTAGTTACCGTATTGGGAAATTTATGTGTTGCTTCCTTATATAATTTTAAATACTCATCAACAGGGGCTGTCTTTTTACATCCCACAAGAGTTAAAACTATAAATAAACAACTTAAGGAAAATGATTTCATAACTGTTTTACATTATTTTTGCGTTAAGGGAGCTTCTTCTTTGGCCAATGATGTAAATTATTTTTTTACATTGTCATATTTGTATAGATGTATTCCCTTTATTTCTCCACCTTTATGAATAGGGGTTGTAAGGATTTTATCTTCTTTATTGAAGATTATTTTAAAATAAGGTTTGGTATCAATATCAGGAGGAAATTGAGGGTAAAACGTTTCCAATTTTTCAGAAAAAACCATGTTGGTATTTGAATTAAAACTTCCTGAGATTAGATTGACCGTAAAAGCATGCACATCTTCTGGATTGGTCCAAAATCCAAAACGGGTACAGCTAAATAAATAGGTATCTTCATTTAAATTGTAAATAGCATCAATTTGCATTCTTACCTCACCTTCTAATTTTAATTGTACTACATAATCTGAAAAAAGAAACAACTGTTCTTTGTTCTTCGAATATTGAACAATCTTTATTTCGGGTAGGTTAAGTGGGTAGGCCGTAATTACCCGTACATTACTATCTTGCGAAACTACTGTTTTAATACTTGGTGTCTTAGTTGTGTAGTCTGCTTTTATTTCTATACTATGAGAAGTGTTTGTATGAAGAAAGATACTATCTAAAAGACTTTTAGATTTTCTCACTTGATCAGCTGTATAGTTTTCTTTATAATGCTTTTTAAAAATTTTTTCTGTAAGTTCTACCAAATCGTGTTTACCAATTTCATTGGTTTGTGCTTGAGATACTGAAAAAAAGCACATTACAATGGATGCTAAAAATAATTTTTTCATAGATTTTATTTTAAACAGCAATATTATTATGTTTTAACTCTTATTATAAAAAAAGCGTACTGTCCTACTAATTGGGGGATGAACATAGGTCTAGGCTGGTTTTATTTTATAATAGGAATGACCTTTTCATAGTATTTATGGATGTTCATTTTACGTTGCTTGTTATAATGATAACTTTTGTATGCCAATGGCGCATGAATAGTTATTAAGATGAGGTTTAAAACCATAAATATTGCAGGCGCATACAAGTATAATTGTTTAAAAACAACTGAATAATATGCTGCATCAGGTCTTATGTTGTTAGTTAATGTCGGCACTGAAATCAATGCTGTTATAAGTGCTATGGTAGCTGTTACCGTCATAATAACGTGACGATACCACGGTTGAGACGGATACTTCTTTTCTTCTGTTTCCAGAGATAAATAGGTTCCAAAACGCATTAACCAGCCATCTTTAGTAACATCTACTTCAACAGGTGTGTCATCAGCTGTATATGCCCCCATAAACGGCAACCAATACATGTTTTCAAATTTCAATTCTGTCGTTCCCATAAAGGGTTTTATTTGCTGAATATTTTCAGAGGAATCTACTGTTGCAGAGTACGTTATAACACCTTTAAGTGTACGTATGGCTTCTGGCTTTGAAAACTTTGGTTTACGCCAAAGAAAGTAAAGTGCTACTACAAATAGAAGCCCTTCTGGAATCGCCCCGTAAATGCTATAAACATCCCAAAGAGCTGTGAGTGCCATGAAGAACAAGGCTGGAATCATTAGAAAGGCACCTATGGTACCATGCCATTGTTTTCTAACAGCTTGAACTTCATGACTTGTTTGCTTACGATTATGAATAAGCTCAACATCACTTCCTGCAACCTTCCCTACTTCTCCTTTTTCTATTTGTTTTTCAGTAATTATATGGTTTAAAAGAGAAAAGCTCTCGTTTAAACTTATAACTACTGGAAGTTTATCTGTTTTAATCACTTCAGTAGTATTATATTCCTTTAAATAATCAAACCCTCGATCATCTAAAGTTACTTCTAGCCCTCCAATTAAATTATGCCATATAGTATTGTAGCGAGTTTTTATACCATGGCGTTCAAACTTTCCATTTAATAAATACACTCTATTATCTAGGCGCTTATGTGTTTTTTTATACTTTTTTTGCTCTTGTAAATCGTCTAGTAGCTTACACTCCTTTTCTGTAAGCTCTCGGTGGTAGGTAAGTGTATTTATAGCTTGTTTGGCTGCTTTGCTGTCTTTGTTTCTTCTTTTTTGATATACAATGGCATTGTAGAAGGAATAAAATAATACTGCTAAAAAAAAGATTATGTAAAGTGTGTTCATTGAATAGTATAATAAGTTATATCATAAAAACGATGTCAAATATCTGTTCATTTTTCATAACTAGAATCCCTGAAAAAGGGGATATTATTTTTTTAACGTCACTTTACATTTGTTTGCACAGCTTTTATATACAAACAATAACTAATGAAGATAAGAAAAACAATCACTACCCTCCTACTTATAGTATATGTAAGCACGTTTGCTCAAGACGTAACCCTAGAAGAAATTTCTAATAACATAAAGCAAATAGAAGCCGATACAACATTCACACTAACAGAGCAAAATCAATTAAAACAAATAAAAACGACTTTAGATGGTGGTTACCTTTTTAAAATTTGGCATAAGGAAGGTAAAATTTCCAAAATTGTAGAAGACATAGGACTTTCTTTTGGTAGCATACAAACTACGGTGTATTTAACAAACCATACGCCTATTAAAATTATAGAATCTGAAGACGTTTTTGCAGAAACACCTTATGGGTTAAATTACAAAAAACTGAACAACGCCTATAAAGTTACACACGACATTCTAAACTGGAAACACAAAAAAATAATATCTAAAGCGAAAGGAACACGTGTGTTTAATACGCCTAAAAAAGCAATTCTTGATTACAAGTTACTTATTGACAATGCCAAACATGCCATTGATAAATAATAATGAAAATTACACTAAAAAAGTAAAAAACCCTGAAAACAGGGATTCTTAAGCTTAAAAACCATCATACTTTTGAAAAAAAACAATCGTATGAAAACACATCACAAGTTACTATTCATTGGAATTTTATCTATGTATTCAATCCATTTTTCGTGGAGCCAACACAATTCATCAATATTTTCAGAAACAAAAGAAACAGCACGTATATCGTTAAGTAGTTCTATAATTGTTTCAGAAAGCAAGGAAATAGGTAATATATTTCAAAAATATATAAACAAGATCAACAAAACAAGTAACAAAGTTGATTTTAAAAACTTTAAACTCGATTCTAAATCATTTTCAGTATACAAAGAGAAAGGTAAAAACTGCTTAATACTATCTATTAATTTTTCAATGATGCTAAATTACGATAGTAAGAAGATTAATGCTTTTTTAAAGGCGTTGAGTCCTCAAAAAAATAAGGAACAGGAATTTACCATGAGTCTATATATTGATAGTTAATGCTTATTTTTATGAAAGTACTTAACATTAACACAATAGTTTTTATCCTATTTCTTAGCAGAGCCTCTTTAGAGGTAGTAGTTCAGAAAGAAATTGATTCTTCTTTTTATGTTACCAAATCTTTGTTGTTATCCAGTAAAAAAGTTGTCTACCAAAATAAAGTAATTTACGATGCTTTTAAAGAAATAAAAAAACTAAAAAAAAGAGACCCTGATACATATTATTACATCGATTATGTACCATTGTCTTTAATAGATAACATTTTATCTTTTGAAAAAAACAATATGGAACAGCCACGTTATAGTTATATGACTGCCCATAGTTTTGTACAAACAATAAATTTAAAAACGCAAGAGCCATATAGTTTATTGCTTCTTGTTGAAGAAGCATCGTTACTTAGAGCTCTTAAAAACGACCCATATATCAATACTTTAAAAAATATTGATTTACAGAAGTTAAAAAAATGCAAGTCGTTTAATAAAGCTTTAGGAATACTAAACAAAAGACTGTATAAAAACAATCATTTTACCCCATACAGCTATGCTATACTAAATTACATCCCCCATAAAAACAAAGTATTAATAAGGCTTATTAGAACAGTATCATCTAACATGATATTTACAAAATATCTTCAATTAGGATTAAAAGTTACACCTTCAAAACTTTTTAAAGAAAAGGTTAAAAGCAATAAATCGTTTTTTCTTTACACATACAAAACAGGAAGGTTAGTCGTTCAAAGTTTTTATAAAAAATAAAACACATTTGAAAACAGTGAAATTACATACTACAATACTCTGTTTAGCATTACTTAGCTCTTGTAAGAATACCAGTACCTTACAAAAAAGTAAGCAAGAAGAACCAGTTAAAATTCTACAATCACAGCTTTTAAAAACCAAAATGTCTGCTAAACAATATGACCTTTTCAAAAAACAAATACATAATGAAAGTGAATTACTTAAAAAAATTCATACAGCTGAATCACAATTCATCTATACAACCTATCATTATATGCAAGGAGCAACAACTCTAATAACGTTGTTTTTAGATAAAAATGGTACCGGACACATCAAAAATATAACAAGCAATAGCATTCAGAAATTCACATGGACAGAACAACGTTCTGCAATACACTTTACCCTTACCGATGAAACAAACACACTTCCTTTCAACAAGTTAAAACGTATAGATCGTAAAACGCTGATGTATCAATCAGAAAATAATAAACAAAAGATGCTATTCTATGGAAAACTAAACGATGAAGATATTTTAGAAATTTTGAATGTAATTGAAAATATATCTAAAAACAGAAGTTCAAAAGCGACTATTACAAACAATAAAACACATATATCAAATACTAAAACATCCAATTAAATGAGATTAAAAAAAAGATATATTTTTCTTATTATTATTTTGAGTCCTTTATTATACTACTTGGGAAACCAACTAATTTCAAAACTTTATAATGTTAAGTACCCGCTTTTAGAAGAGCAAATTAAAACTAGAGACTATACTATAGAACTTGTTTTTAATTCTAAATACCTTCCTCAAGTAACTAAAGGAGGGGGTTCTTTTAATAGAAACGACGTTTCTTATGTTACGTTAGATACCTTAAACGAGCAATTCGTGTTTGCTGCCAATGGATTTCAGTATAAAACTAATCAAACGAAACACATGGATTTAAGCAAGTCTAAATTTTCTGATATATATCCACCAACCGATGTGATTGTTTCTAAAAACGGTACAGTTATACTCTCACAGGTTAAACCTCAAAAAAACTTTCGTGATTCTATAAGAAAACATACCGTAGTCATTCATCCTTTAAAGGATTATTTTGAAAACACCTCAAAACAACTGATAAACAAAGTCTTTGAATCAAAAGACAAACTCCACCTTAATAGTTTAAACCCATTACAGGTCTTTGCATTACACCCAACGGGAACTAAAACAACTAGAACTTGGAGCGGACATCAATATCTTAAAGTATGGATAAACAACAGATACATTTATTTTAGAACGGCTACCAGCAACACAAACATTAAACTATACCCAATAACATTTAGCAATAACAAACACCTAACACTTATGTGTCTTGAAGGAAGTGTTTACACTATTAAACCTACTAGTGAATTAGACTTACCATCTCCTTGTGAATAAGAATAATTCTCTTATTTTAGCTTTTTTACTACAATAAACACTTTTGTTACGTGTTACAGCAATTTAAATATATCTACTTATCCATACTAGCGTTTTTATTTATACAACTGTGCTGGTCGCAACAACCAACAACGGAAACACAGTGGTTTCAAAAAGGGCTAACTCTTATTGATCAAAAACAAAACTACCAAGAAGGCATAAAAGCACTAGATTCCGCAGCTTTATTAAATCCTCCTTTACCACTACTCATCCAAGTCAAATATGCAAAGGCTGTAGCTTTAAATAGTCAGGGACACTTTACCAAAGCCACATCGATTTTACTAAAAAACATCCCACTCATAAACCGTTGTGACAGTACAAAAAGAGTTAAGTTTCACGCAAACAATTACCGCGTTCTAGGCGATGTATATAAAAGTAAAGGGAAGCACTTACTTGCTATGAAAAATTATCAAAAAGCATTAAAATTCTCTGAACAATACTCTAAAAAAAGCAGTGCCTTAATATTACACCAAATAGGTGTTTTGTTGCTAGAAAAAGAAGATTATTATGGAGCTGAAAATTACTTTATAAAAACATTAGATGCAAATTTGACTCCAGGTTTAAAGTTGGGAATCCATCTAAACCTAGGAGAAGTATATTCAAAAACAAACCGAAAAAACAAAGCAAAAACGCAGTATGACAAAGCAAAAAAAATGGCTTTAGAACACAATAATCAGGTTGCTCTATGTCATATTTATATTGGGTATGCTAATTTGTTTTTTGAAAATAAAAACTACAGTAAATCCATTGATTATTATGAAAAAGTAATCACACTTTCAAAAAATGTAGGTGCACAATTGCTTACTACATCGTCATTATTACACTTAGCTATCGCCTATCATGAAACAAAACAATCATTTAAAGCCTTAACTTATCTAGATAAAGCAGCTGTTTTTTTAAATAAAGAACCCTCACTAAACTATCAGTTAAGCTTATATGAAATATACGCTTCGGTGTATGAAAACGTTGGAAATTATGAAAGCAGTATCTATTATTTAAAAAAAGTAGCAACCGTTAAAGACAGCCTTTTTAACACAGAAAAAAACAAGCAATTTGAAGAATTAAAAATAGCTTACGAAACCAAAAAGAAACAACAAGAAATCACCCTTTTAAAACTTCAAAGGAAAAAGAACGAATTAGAACTCTCTCAAAAAGAAAAAGCTTTAAAAACACTAAACCTAGAAAAGGAGCTTGAAGCATCACAACATCAAAATACCATTCTTCAATTACAAAAAGACCGTAGCGAAAACAAAAATAAAATCGTTATACTAAAAAAAAGTAGAGAACTTGCCAAAACCGAAGCAAGCAAATCGCAACAATTAAAAAATGCTTATCTCATTGGTTTTATTGTTTTTAGTATTCCATTAAGTGTCTTATTATTTGTTTATTATCAAAAACTAAAAACCCAAAAAGCGCTGGCTAAAAAACAAGAGGAGTTAAACGTAAAACAAATTTTAAACCTTAAAAAAGAGCAAGAGTTAAAAAATATTAAAGCCTCTGTTGAGGGTCAAGAAAAGGAACGAAAACGTATAGCCCAAGAATTACATGACGCTGTTGGCGGAAGTTTGGCCGGAATAAAACTACAGTTAGACCATCTGTCTTCTAAAGAGCCTCGATTATCGAGCATTATTAGTCATCTAGATGAGACCTATAACCAGGTGCGTCATATTTCTCACGATTTGCTTTCAAAAAAAATTGCAGACAAAGAGTTTACGCAACTTATTAAAAATCATATAGAAAAAATAGTCACTTCAACACATCTAAAAATTGAAATGTCTTTCTTTGACGAAACACTTATCAACAAAACAAACAACACCATTCAAACACATTTATTTAAAATATTACAAGAACTCATAAATAACACCATAAAACACGCAAACGCATCAACTATTGAAATTCAACTCAATGCACATACAGACATGATAAACCTGCTTTTTGAAGATAATGGTAAAGGATTTGTTTACAATGAAAAAGTAGAAGGTATTGGCTTAAAAAATATAAATGAACGCATAACGACTTTAAATGGAACTTTGATTGTTGACACTAGCCCCAACCATGGCGCACTAATAAATATTACTTTACCCTTAATACCGCAATAAAATGATATATAAACTAATTATAGTAGATGACCATAAAATGTTTGTAGATGGTTTAATGAGTATTTTTGAAGATATGCCAGAGATTGATGTTATTTTAAAAACTGACAAACCCAAGACCGTCTTACCGTTTTTAAAACATACAAACGACATAGCATTAATTATTTCGGATATATCTATGCCCGAAATAGATGGTATTACTTTGAGTAAGTATATAAAAAAAGATTTCCCTCTAGTAAAGATGCTTATGGTGAGTATGCATAACAACCCAAATATGTTTCATCAGTTAAAACAAAACGGAGTCAATGGTTATGTTCATAAAAATGCTTCTAAAGCTGAGTTATTAAAAGCCGTAGAAGTGATTCTAGCAGGTGAAAATTATTTTTCTGATAAAATTCTTAAAACCTACAAAGAAAGTTTATTTTCAACACAAGAAAGTAAACAAACACCTTTAAGTTCAAGAGAACTGCAGGTTTTAGAATTGATAGCACGCGAACATACCACTATAGAAATTGCTGATAAACTCTTTATAAGTAAACACACCGTTGAAACCTACCGGAAAAATTTGCTTTTAAAGTTAGATGCTAAAAACCTTGCAGGGCTTACAAAACATGCTATTTATTTAGGGTTATTATAATGGTCAATATTATTGGCGATTACTTTGGAATAAATCAAGTCCCAATCAATAACTGATAAAAATCGAATTAAGTGTTTAAGCTTACCTATACTTTACCATCAATCAGTATTTTAGACCAGATAGGTACTGTTGGTTATAAATATGTATATCTCTTAAGATAACTCAATAATGACAGTCATATTACACTCATACTTATTCAACGTTAATTCTGACAGAAATATACAAGTTATAATAATAAAATCTGAAAGAGGTTAAGAAGTCTCTAGTTTGAACTTGATCTGATTATGTTAATTTCTACGCTTTTTATCAAAAGTATACGAAAGAACAACCCCATGGTTGTTTCCTAACACAGAAGTATTAAAACCTACATTATAGAAGTACACAAACTTAAAGTTCTTTATGGCATAAATACCTGCTAAGAAATTAATTGATGAACTTCTTCGATAACCGGTACCTATTTCAAGTTTATTTTTATAATTAACAGCCATGTTCAAATCGACCTGTAAAGGCGCGCCCCCTTCATATTTAAAAAAAATACTTGGCTTAATCATAACCTCTTCAAATCGATTGGTAAAAAATCGATACCCGTAATAACCATAAACAGGAACCGATATATCTAAATCATCTTCGCTTGTCATAATTCCAGTATATAGAGTTTTAAGCTTTGGCATAACTCCTATATAAGCTTCCCCAAAAACCGAACTGTTTAAAATTAGAATAATAATCTTAACTTTAGACAGTATTATGAGAAAAATTATATTTTATCTTTTGTTTTCACTTTGAAAATAACTAATTAGAACCTACAAACAATTTACATGTGTAAACTTTTATTTTTAGCTCACCAAATGTTAAAGTTAATTATTAATAGAGTCCATATTTACTGATTAAATACCACAATTCAAAAATTGATACCTCAAAGTAAAAATTGATACCTTTTTTGATACCTAGAAAGGTATACTTTTTAAAAGACTAAGATAATATAAGTATATAGAGAAAGCCCTTAAAAAGGGTTCTAAGCTACTATAAAACCTACAAAAACAAAAAAGCCTCACTATTTCTAGTGAAGCTTTAAGTGAGCCCGATAGGATTCGAACCTATGACCGCCTCCTTAGAAGGTATTTCACATCTTAGAGTTAAACATTCATATCCAATACTTTAATCAAAAAATATTTATATCTGTCCTTGTTTTGTCCTAGTTTTAATTCAATTTTGAAAACAAAAACAGGTGTTAGATGTGGTAGAGATAACACATATTTATATATACACCTAAAAAAAACCTCACTCCTAGGTAAGTGAAAAAAATGAAACTATAAGCAGGTTTTAGACAGATAAGACCTTCATCACTTTTTCAGTATAACTTTCTATTTCTTCTTCCTCTATTATTCTCACTTTATCAAGGTTATCAAGAAAATTTAAGGAGTAATCATAGTCTTTGAAAAACAACTTATCTTCTGGTTTAGTTACAAATAAATCATATCTTAAATTATCCCTTTCTGCTTCATCTGTTAAAGCTGTGAATAATCCAAAGTTTTTAAAAGTTGTATTTAAAATCTTATCCGATGAATTCTGATTTAGATTTATACCCTTAATTAAATTTAAAGAACCATTTTGCCATCCATAATCAAATTTATATTCAGTTCCGTTTTCATTTTCTACATGGTAATCTTTAAAAAAGAGATTTTTATTTTGTTTCTCATTTAAGTCTAACTTAAAACTTAATCTATTATAAAAAAGATTAACCAGCTTCTCTGTCTTCTTTATATTACTTTCATGAGAAATCGAAAATTTATCTAAAAGTAATCTTTCAGCGGCTTTATCTGCCACACCTTCTAAATGATAATCTCTAGTTTTAGACAACTTACTTTTTGAAAACTGTAAAGCAGTTTCATCATTTGGCAATAAATTTCGTGATATAAATTCTTCTAAATTTATTTCAAAAAAAGTTGGATGAAAATTTTCTGAATTTGAAAGTTTTTTAACTTTTCTTTCGATTTGCTGTAAATAGTGTTTTATTATTTTTTCAGATTTAAGCTCATAACTAGATTTTATTCTTTTTAAATTTTTTGAATATTTAAAAATAAACTTGTCTTCATTTGGAAAATATAGAAGAACGCCAATATTTATACTTTCTCCCAAATAAGCAGAATGTACGTACTTAAGAATACTATATTTATATGTAAGTGCTTTCATATTAATTTCTCTAGTAACAAAGTTTGAACCTTTGAAAAATTACTCTTTGCCCAATAAAGATACGCAAAAATATCATCTTTATTTCCATATTCAATGCCCATTCTATCTAATTCTGTAAATAAATCATTAAACTTTTTAATGTTTATCGTCCTCAAATTATCAATAAATTCATCAAAGAGATGGACTTTACCATTCTTTGGTAATTTTTTCAAATGAGGATAAAAAACATGTGTTGGGGAATTAAAATTTTTGAAATAATTAAAGTAATTAATTTCTTTCCCTGTGTCAAAGGAACTTATAAATGGTAACGACTGTTCATGATCAATTATTATCATTTCATAGTCATTAATTAATAAATTTGGTTTATCTCTCATCCCTCCTCTATCAGAATTAAAAAACACTTGATCAAAAGCATAAATATTTTCAATATCATATTGAGTTAATCTTCCTTTTGTTATTATTTCAGGGTTAACTGTGGGCAAACCTTCTAAATACAACGAACAAAATTTATAACCTTTATCTAATTGGTCTACATATTCATTAGCATCTATTATCTTATCTTCATTTTGATAAACTTTTACAACCTCATTTGATTCAACTTGAATAACTGCATAATCTGGAGCTACTAAATTAAAGTCTGGAGCTAATTCGGATAGAAAAATTTCTTTAAATACAGAATAATTCTCTTCTATTGCTTTCTTTTTGAAAGCCTTCATTACATAATATTTCTCTTCGTCATAATCATTTAAAGCATTTATCAATACTGGAAATGTACCACCGTTTTTTAAGATTTTTTCGCAAGAAATTAATTCTAATTCTTCAATTTTTAATTGACTCACCTATACTTTTTATTTAATTATGGGATCAGTAGATTATAAATATATTAATTATTTAGTATAAATCAATCAAATTAAGATATATAACAAAAAAGCTTATTATTATTCTACCCTAAAATTGTCCTAGTTTTTGATTTTTTTTAAACTAATTTGCACGAAATTACATTATTTAAAAAAAAGAACGACTTAAAACAACACAATAAATTTTATCGAATTAAAAACATAAACTATTAAACATCAATGATATAAAAAAATAAGCCTCACTAATTAAAGTGAGGCTTATTGTGAGCCCGATAGGATTCGAACCTATGACCGCCTCCTTAGAAGGGAGGTGCTCTATCCAGCTGAGCTACGAGCCCGTAGTTTTTATGTTTCTACGAAAACAGTGTCGGGGTGGCAGGATTCGAACCTGCGACCTCCTGCTCCCAAAGCAGGCGCGATGACCGGGCTACGCTACACCCCGATTAGGTCATCTGCAATTTATTGCGGAGAGACCGGGATTCGAACCCGGGCATCCCGAAGGATGACAGCTTAGCAGGCTGCTGCATTACCACTCTGCCACCTCTCCTTTAATTCTTGTCGAAACGCGAACTAAAAATTGCGAGTGCAAATGTATAACTATATATACGTTTCTACAAACTTTTTTAATAAAAAAATTTGCTATTCTGGATACTCAACTCGTAAGTGATAGATATTCATTAACTTATTCTTAATAATTTTTTTAATTTTTTCTATTTCTCTAAAAGTAATATCAGAATTTATGAACTGATTATCGTTTTTTTGCTTGTCTACAATACGATCAATTAAATCATCAATAGATTGTGCTGTTGGATTTTTTAAACTCTTAGAAGCTGCCTCAGCTGCATCACACATCATTAAAATAGCTGTTTCTTTTGAGAATGGAATTGGGCCTTGGTATTGAAATTTTTTTATATCAACCTCAGGATTCTCTTCTTGCTCTTTTTTGTAAAAATAATAGGTAACACTTGTACCATGGTGTGTTCTAATAAAATCTATGATCCTATCAGGTAATTTATTTTTTTTCGCTAATTCAATTCCGTTAATTACATGATCTAAAATTATGCGTGCACTATCTTCTGGTAACAAATCGTTGTGCGGATTTACTCCTGTGGATTGATTTTCGGTAAAATACATCGGATTTACCATTTTACCTATATCGTGATACAATGCTCCTGTTCGTACTAACATAGAGTTTGCCCCTATTTCATTTGCTGCTGCTTCTGCTAAATTAGCCACTTGCATAGAATGCTGAAATGTTCCTGGTGCTTTTTCATTCAAATCTCTTAATAGTTTTGAATTCGTATTGGAAAGTTCCAATAAGGTTACATCAGAAACCAATCCGAAGAGCTTTTCATAAAAATAAATAAAAAATACTGCTAAAAATGATAAAAGTCCGTTGGCAGCAAATAACCCAAAATACATCCAATTTATTTTATCTGCATTTCCTTCTTTTAAAATAGAAAAGGCTAAATAAGTTACCATATAAATTAACGTAATTTGTCCTATTGACATAAACAAACTCGCTCGTTTGTATAATTCTGAAACAGTTAAAATAGTTACAATTCCTGCAATGATATGTAAGTAAATAAACTCAAAACTATTTGGTACAATAAACCCCAACAACAACACTGTAAGTACGTGAGTAAACAATCCTAATCGAGCATCAAAAAAAGCTTTGAGTACAATTGGCAAGATACTCAATGGAACAACATACAAATAATCTGAATTATACTTTACCACCATCGTCTGCACAAAAATCATCAAAAAAACATTAAAGAATATAAACGTTACTTTATTGTTATCGTTGAATATTTCAAATCGATATCTTTCAAGAAAGAGCAATAACATTAGTAATGCTAAAGCCACTAAAATGGTATACCCAAAAACTATCCAGTTATAATTAGACTTTGTCCAAATTCTAGAACTCGATGCTACTTCGTACGATTTTAAAACATTGTACTTTCTTCCTTCAACAATATCTCCTTTTAAAATTATCAATTCTCCTTTTGAGACTTTTCCTTTTGCATAAGAAATACTTTGCAAACGTTCATTTAATTCCTTTTCACTGTATTTATAATCATAAGTTACATTAGGGCGTAAATTGCTAGATAGGTAGTTTATAAGTAAGCGTTGTTTGTAATATTGAAGATCTTCTGTATTAGTTCGCAAAAAACTTAACACATCTTTGGTTTGTATTAACCTTGAAAACGGAACATCATCAATAGAGTTTCCTTTTCGTAACACTACTACATCTCCTCTGCTTGCTTTATCATTACTAGCATCGTCTAAAAAGCCATACAAGTATATTTTATCAATAAGCTTCTCTCCTTTTTTAATTAAATTTCTAATCGTACTAGTTGATAAAGAGTCAAGGTTTGTAACTTCATTAGTAAATAAACTTAATACCTCAGCTTTTACCGATGTATCAACTACAAAATATTTTTTTGAACCATTTTCAAGCTCCTTTTTTTCTTCGGTTATTTCTTCAGAAGTTTTTTGAATAGCAAAATCAAAAGGAGCATATAAATTATCATATTGCCAAGGTTTTCCTTGCGAAAAATCGTATTTAAACTGTCCTCCTTTAGGAAACAAATACACTATGGCAGTAACTGTAATTAGAAACAACAATACTTTGTAAATTATCGTGTTATTCTTATACAGTCTATTGATTAAATCGTTCATTTTTGATATTTATAAAATGTAAATATAACCTTTCTCTATAATTTGAGTACTTATTATAAAATGGTTATTTTTGCAAAACAAATCTTAATACAATTCACCCAATACACGAAAACAATAGTCGTAAAATAATTATTAAGCACTTAACAACTTTATTATTTTGGTTAGTTTGTAGTTTTGGGATAAATAAAATTTAACAAATAGTAGCACATGAAAGAAGTAGTAATAGTATCGGTTGCAAGAACTCCAATTGGTAGTTTTTTAGGAACATTATCAACTACACCTGCACCAAAATTAGGTGCTGTAGCCATTAAAGGAGCTTTAGATAAAATTAACCTAAAACCAGAAATGGTTGAAGAGGTTTTTATGGGAAATGTAGTTTCAGCAGGTTTAGGTCAAGCACCGGCTCGTCAAGCTGCCATTTTTGCTGGAATTCCAGATACTGTACCATGTACTACTGTAAATAAAGTTTGTTCATCAGGAATGAAGTCTATCATGTTAGCGGCTCAGACAATTGCTTTAGGAGATGCTGAAATTGTAGTGGCTGGTGGTATGGAGAATATGAGTATGATTCCTCATTACCAACATGCTAGAACAGGTTCTAAATTCGGTCCTATTAAAATGGAAGACGGAATGCAAAAAGACGGATTAGTAGATGCTTATGAGCAAGTTGCTATGGGAGTTTGTGCTGATGAATGTGCTGTAGAATATGAATTCTCTAGAGAAGATCAAGATAATTTTGCTGTAGAATCATACAACCGTTCTTCAAAAGCTTGGAGTGAAGGTAAATTTGCAGATGAAATTGTTCCTGTAGAAATACCTCAACGTCGTGGTGAGCCAATTATTTTTTCTGAAGATGAAGAATATAAAAACGTGAAAATGGAAAAAATTCCTGCTTTACGTCCTGCATTTACAAAAGAAGGAACTGTTACTGCTGCCAATGCTTCTACCATTAATGATGGTGGGGCTGCGTTAGTATTAATGTCTGCTGAAAAGGCTGCTGAATTAGGATTAACTCCATTAGCAAAAATTAAAGGGTATGCAGATGCTGCAAATGCGCCTAAATGGTTTACTACAGCTCCTGCAAAAGCGTTACCAAAAGCCCTAGCTAAAGCTGGAGTTTCTATTAATGATGTTGATTATTTTGAGTTAAACGAAGCATTCTCTGTAGTTGGTTTAGCTAATATGAAAATTTTAGGCTTATCAGCAGATAAGGTAAATGTCAATGGTGGTGCGGTTTCATTAGGGCACCCATTAGGGGTTTCTGGAGCTAGAATTATTATTGCTTTAACTTCTATTTTAAAACAAAACAATGCTAAAATTGGTGCTGCTGGAATTTGTAACGGTGGTGGTGGTGCTAGTGCAATGGTAATTGAAAGAGTTTAATTTTTTAAAGCCCCTACTAGCAGATGTCCTTTGGAATTTGTAATTTAAGTATTGTTCCTCTTCGATTAGAACCTTCTGATGCTTCAGAAATGGTAAATCAAGTTGTTTTTGGTGAGCACTTCGAGGTTATAGAAAAAACTAAGAAATGGAGTAAAATCCGTTTAGCTTTTGATAACTATGAAGGGTATATAGATAATAAACAATACGAAGAAATTTCAGAAGAAATACACATCCTTTTATCAAAAGAGAAAAAACACTATGCTGGTGAATTAATCGATTTTATTACCGATAATAATAGTAATTTAACAACTATTCCCATGGGGGCTCGTCTTCCATTATTTAAAAATAACAAAATCAATATTAATAACACCTCTTTTTTATATGAGGGCAGAGTGTGTAATAATAAATTAGCAAAATCTGCTATAGTTGAAGCTGCTTTTTTATTCTTAAATGTTCCGTATTTATGGGGTGGTAAATCTCCTTTTGGAATCGATTGCTCTGGTTTTACCCAAACTGTATATAAATTATGTGGATACAACTTACTTCGTGATGCTAAACAACAAGCTACACAGGGAGAAGTTTTGAGTTTTATTGAAGAAAGTGAGCCTGGAGACTTAGCTTTTTTTGATAATGAAGAAGGTATAATTACCCATGTTGGAATTATTATGAATGACTACAACATTATACATGCTCATGGTAAAGTTCGTATTGACAAATTAGACCATAGCGGTATTTATAATGTTGATACACAACAACACACTCATAAACTTAGAGTTATTAAACGTTTAGTTGATTAGTCTATTTAACTTTATAACATAAAAAAACCGAAACTTTTAAAGTTTCGGTTTTTTTATTCTTTAAGAATTTCTTATTTCATTGATTGATATAAATCTCTGTATTCAGAAGCTTTATCGCTCATCTCTAAAACTTCATATAAATTCATTAAAGTTTTAACTGTTTCTGCATTTCTGTTTAAACTATCAGCTTTTTCTAAGAATGGAATAGCTTCTTTGTAAACCTCTTTTTGCTTAGCTGCTAACTCATCATACTTCTTGAAATTTGATAAGTTTTTATTCATTTCCTCAACAATAGCTTTTTCTTTATCTAAAACTACTACTGCTAAATTCATATAAGCATCAGCATAATCTGGTTTTAACTCAACTGCCTTAGTATAATACTTCTTAGCATCATCCATTCTACCTTCGTTAAAGTTTACAACGCCTAAATTATAGTATAAAGTTGGGTTTTCTGGATCTAAAGCTACTGCCTCATTCATCAGCTCTCCAAACTTATCCATTTTACCCATCTCAACATATAACTGAGCTTCATTTAAAATTAAATTTAAATCTTTAGGGTTAGAAGCACGAGCATCTTTAAAAGCTGCAATAGCTTCATCTGTTTTTCCTTGCTCTTTTAAAATTAAAGCTACATTTTTAACAATTGTTGCTGATTTAGAATCAGAAGATTTAACTTCAGGTTTTACATAATTCCCTGTTTTTACCATTAAATCTCTTCTTGCTTTGTCATTACCAAAACTTTCTACTTTACCTGTAGCTTTATCTGTAGCTACATATTGTTTTTCAACACCTGTATAACCTATTTTTTGCAATTCTCTATAATATTCAATAGCCTTATCATAGTCTTTAGCCTGAGTAGCTGAAACCGCTGCATTAAAAGCAAAAGAAGTATCCGTAGGACTTAATACATATGTTAAATAAAAATCTTCTGCTGCATTTTTATAGTCTTTCTTATTATTATATAAATCAACCGCTTTTTTTGAAACCTCTTGAATCAATTGGTTTAAGATAGGCTTAGCTTCATCAGTATACTTATTCTCTTTCATTGCTAATAAAGCATTCAAAGCTTCTCCTGCCTCTTTATAATCTTTTTTAGCTGCTAATGCTTTTCCTTTTAAAAAGTAAAATTTAGACTTATATTTATCTTCACCGTTCATCATTAAAGAACCCTCAATAGCGTTAAGGGTACTTAATGCTGTAGTAAAATCTTGTTTTTTTATAGCCTTCTCAGCAGCTTTAAGTTCTGATTTTTGAGCGATTGCCCCCAACGACATTAATCCTAAAGAAAGGGCTAAGATTTGTTTTTTCATTTTTGTTATGGTTTATTTATTGTTGTTCTTGACTTTCATTCGTTTCATTTTCAATTTCTGTGCCATTTTCTTCTTCGTCTTTTTCATGCATAACTTTTGCTACCGCAGCAATATCATCATTATCTTTAATATTGATTAACTTAACACCTTGAGTTGCTCTACCCATAACTCTCAAGTCTTCTACAGCCATTCTAATGGTTAAACCTGATTTGTTAATAATCATCAAATCATTAGAGTCATCTACATTTTTAATAGCTACTAAATTACCAGTTTTTTCTGATATATTCAATGTTTTAACTCCTTTACCTCCACGGTTTGTTATACGATAATCTTCTAACTTAGAGCGTTTTCCATATCCCTTCTCTGAAACTACTAAGATATTACTTTCCATATCATTTACAGCTACCATACCAATTACCTCGTCTTTCTCGTGTGATAATGTAATACCACGAACCCCAGATGCTGTTCTTCCCATTGGACGTGTTTTAGCCTCTTCGAAGCGAATTGATTTTCCTGACTTAAGCGCTAACATTACTTGGCTATCTCCAGTAGTTAATTTCGCTTCTAACAACTCATCTCCTTCTTTAATAGTAATAGCATTAATACCATTAGCTCTTGGACGTGAATATTGTTCTAAAGGTGTTTTCTTAACCTGACCTCGCTTTGTAGCCATAATAACAAAGTGATTATTGATGTAATCTTCATCTTTTAAATCTCCTGTTACTAAGAATGCTTTTACTTTATCGTCTTGTTCAATGTTTATTAAGTTCTGAATCGCTCTTCCTTTCGTATTCTTTCCTCCTTCTGGAACTTCGTATACACGCATCCAGAATACCTTTCCTTTCTGAGTAAAGAACAACATGTATTGGTGGTTAGTACCTACAAATAAATGCTCTAGGAAATCTTCGTTACGAGTCGTCGCTCCTTTTTGTCCGCGCCCTCCTCTATTCTGAACTTTATATTCATCTAAGTTTGTACGCTTCACATACCCTGCATGCGAAATAGTTACTACTACTTTAGAGTTAGGAATCATATCTTCGATTCTCATATCTCCTCCTGCATATTCAATTACTGAACGACGCTCATCTCCATACTTCTCTTTAATATAAAGTAATTCTTCTTTGATTATATCATAACGTCTTGGCTCGTTTGCAAGAATATCTTTTAAATCTGCTATAGTTTTGATAATCTCATCATACTCCGCACGTAATTTATCTTGCTCTAGTCCTGTTAACTGACGTAAACGCATCTCAACAATTGCACGTGCTTGAATTTCTGACAGTTCAAAACGTTCAATTAATTTTTCACGAGCTTCATCAGCATTTGAAGAACCTCTGATGATTGCAATCACCTCATCAATATTATCTGATGCAATAATTAACCCTTCTAAAATATGTGCTCGAGCTTCGGCTTTCTTTAATTCAAACTCTGTTCTACGAACAACAACTTCATGTCTATGTTCTACAAAATAATGAATTAACTCTTTTAAGTTTAATTGCTCTGGACGACCTTTTACCAGTGCAATATTATTTACACTAAAAGATGTTTGTAATTGTGTGTACTTAAATAATTTATTTAAAACAATATTAGGAATTGCATCACGCTTTAACACATAAACGATGCGCATTCCTTTACGGTCAGATTCATCACGAATACTAGCAATACCTTCTAATTTCTTATCATTTACCAAGTCAGCAGTTTTCTTAATCATTTCTGCTTTGTTTACTTGATAAGGTATCTCAGTTACAACAATACACTCACGACCTTTTACTTCTTCAATCGTAGCTTTGGCACGCATTACAATACGTCCACGACCTGTATGAAAAGCATCTCTTACACCATCATATCCGTAAATAATCCCTCCAGTTGGAAAATCAGGTGCTTTGATGTGTTGCATTAACTCATCAATTTCAATATCACGATTAGCTATATACGCAATAGTACCATTAATAACTTCTGTTAAGTTATGTGGTGCCATATTAGTTGCCATACCTACTGCAATACCTGATGCTCCATTTACTAATAAGTTAGGAACTCGTGTTGGTAATACCGTTGGCTCGTGCAACGTATCATCAAAGTTTAATTTATGATCTACTGTATCTTTTTCAATATCAGATAACATTTCTTCTGATATTTTTTGCATACGTACCTCGGTATAACGCATTGCTGCTGGACTATCACCATCTACAGAACCAAAGTTCCCTTGTCCATCAACCATCATATAACGTACACTCCAGTCTTGTGCCATACGCACCATAGAATCGTACACCGAAGTATCTCCGTGTGGGTGATACTTACCTAATACCTCTCCTACAATTCTTGCAGACTTTTTATATGCACCAGTAGCTTTAATTCCTAATTCATGCATACCAAACAAAACTCTTCTATGTACTGGTTTTAAACCATCTCTTACATCTGGTAATGCTCTTGATACTATCACCGACATTGAATAATCGATGTATGCGGACTTCATTTGCTCTTCAATGTTGATAGGGATCAACTTTTCGCCATCTGCCATATATTTTCTTTTAAAATATTAGTATTTATTTTCGTCAAAAAAGTGAATTTTACACTCGATAAAACTCACTTTTAAAATGCTTTCTAGTTCTCTGCACTTTCTAAAACATTGCAAGATACTACAACCCTCAGTTTTACACAAAAAATATATAAACTGTTTTATCGTTATTTATTAACAATTTTATAAGATAAAAAAACTTTAAAACACCTTATTTTACTCGTCAGAATGTCAGTAAAAAACTATTGGCATCTTTTTTGTAATTTTTAAGAAAAAAACTTACTAACTTTACAGAGACAGAAAATAAATTTATGGACGATAATTTTTCACCACAGGTTAGAGATGTGATTACTTTCAGTAAAGAGGAAGCCTTACGACTAGGACATGACTTTATTGGGACTGAACATCTTTTGTTAGGTTTGATTAGGAAAGGGGATGGAAAAGCCATTGAAATATTAACAACTTTTGATGTTGATTTAGATTTAGTGCGCAATAAACTAGAAAAGTTAAATCCTACAACTCCATCTATAACAAGCCCTCAAAGAAAGAGTTTACATCTTACCAGACAAGCAGAGAAAGCTATAAAAACCACGTTTTTAGAAGCTAAACTATATCAAAGTAACGCAATAGACACCGCACACTTGTTGCTATGTATTTTACGTAACGAAAATGACCCTACCACAAAACTACTTCAAAAATATGATGTAGATTATGAACAAACCAAAAACTTGTACAAAGAACTACACGTAGATGATGACACTTTTATTTCACCAATAGGAGAAACACCATCTGATGATGAATTTGCTGACGAAAAGTCAAACCCTTACGGGCAACAGTCTCAAAAAGGAAAGCAAGTTAAAAAATCTAAAACTCCTGTTTTAGATAATTTTGGACGTGATTTAACAGCTTTAGCAATAGCAGGAAAACTAGACCCTGTTGTAGGTCGTTTAAAAGAAATTGAACGTGTTTCTCAAATTTTAAGTAGACGAAAAAAGAACAATCCAATGCTTATTGGTGAACCAGGTGTTGGTAAATCTGCCATTGCTGAAGGATTAGCTTTACGTATTATTGACAGAAAAGTATCTCGAATTTTATTTGACAAACGTATTGTTTCTTTAGACCTAGCTAGCTTAGTTGCTGGAACAAAGTATAGAGGTCAGTTTGAAGAGCGTATGAAAGCGCTGATGAACGAGCTAGAAAAAAATGACGATATTATTCTTTTTATTGATGAAATTCATACAATTGTTGGTGCTGGTGGCGCTACAGGTTCATTAGATGCTTCTAACATGTTAAAACCTGCTTTAGCAAGAGGAGAAATTCAATGTATTGGAGCCACAACCTTAGATGAATACAGAACTAATATTGAAAAAGATGGTGCATTAGAGCGTCGTTTTCAAAAGATAATTGTAGATCCTACTACGGTTGAAGAAACGATACAAATTTTACACAATATTAAAGGTAAATATGAATCACATCATCATGTAACTTTTACCGATGAGGCTATTGATGCCTGTGTAAAATTGACAAATCGTTATATGACTGACCGTTTTTTACCAGACAAAGCTATTGATGCTTTAGATGAAGCTGGATCTAGAATTCATATTACTAACATTGTTGTTCCTCAACAAATTTTAGAATTAGAAGCTAAATTAGAAGAAATTAGAGGACGCAAAACCAAAGCTGTAAGCGGACAAAAGTATGAAGAGGCTGCAAAGCTTCGTGATGACGAAAAAAATATAGAAACAGCTTTAGAATCTGCACAACAGCAATGGGAAGAAGACTCTAAATTACATAGAGAAACTGTTACTGAAGACAATGTAGCTGAAGTAGTATCGATGATGACAGGAATTCCTGTAAATCGTGTTGCCGAAGCAGAAAGTAGCCGTTTAGCAGAATTACCTCAATTAATAAAAGGTAAAGTAATTGGTCAAGATGAAGCTGTTACCAAAGTTGTTAAAGCTATACAGCGTAACCGTGTTGGATTAAAAGATCCTAACAAACCAATTGGTTCTTTTATCTTCTTAGGTTCAACTGGTGTTGGTAAAACACAGTTAGCTAAAGTACTAGCACGTGAGTTGTTTGACTCTGACGATTCTTTAATTAGAATTGATATGAGTGAGTACATGGAGAAGTTCGCCATTTCTCGTTTAATAGGTGCACCTCCAGGGTATGTTGGTTACGAAGAAGGTGGACAATTAACTGAAAAAGTACGTCGTAAGCCTTACTCAGTAATCTTATTAGACGAGATTGAAAAAGCGCATCCTGATGTATTTAACATGTTATTACAAGTGTTAGATGACGGACATATAACAGATAGTTTAGGTCGCAAAATAGATTTTAGAAACACCATTATTATTATGACTTCAAATATTGGAGTTCGTAAATTAAAAGATTTTGGTGGTGGTGTAGGTTTTGGAACTTCCTCTAAAAAAGAGCAAGAAGACGCCCATGCAAAAAGTATTATTGAAGGTGCTTTAAAGAAATCGTTTGCTCCTGAATTTTTAAACCGTATTGATGATGTTGTAATATTCAATTCATTAGAGCGTGAAGATATTCATAAGATTATTGATATTGAATTAGATAAGTTACTAAGCCGTATTGATGATCTAGGCTACAAACTTAACTTAAGCGAAAAAGCCAAGGATTATATTGCTGATAAAGGCTTTGATAAGCAATATGGTGCTCGCCCATTAAAAAGAGCCATTCAGAAGTATATTGAAGATGCATTAGCTGAAGAAATTGTTAACTCAAAACTTGATGAAGGTGACACCATTTTTATGGATTTAAATGAGAAAGACAAAAAACTCATTATAAAAATAGAAAAAGGTGAAAAACCAAAAGAGTCTCGTACCGAAATAGACGAAGACCAATAAGACAAAAATCCCAAGCAAAATGCTTGGGATTTTTTTATCCTCTATTTTAATAATACTGTTTTAGTATTTATAGCTATAAAATTGAAACTGTTTTTGATTTATAGCAATCACTTATTCCTATCTTTGTAAACCTAACAAACTATACTAAAAACACTATGACGCTCACTATTAAAAACATGGTTTGTAACCGCTGTATCCTAGTCATTCAAAATGAATTAGACAAACTAGGTGTGGGTGTAAAAAATATTAAATTAGGTGAAGTTACACTTGAAAAAGAGCTTACTACCCAAGAAAGAGAATATTTAGACAAAACCTTACTTAGCTTAGGCTTCGAGATTATTGATGATAAAAAAAGGCGCATTATTGAAAAGATAAAAAATCTAATTATCAATTTGGTACACCATCAAGACAGTGAAACAAAAGTCAATCTATCTGAACTATTAAGCAACGAACTTCATCATGATTACAATTACTTATCCAATCTTTTTTCTGAAGTAGAAGGTACTACCATAGAAAAGTATTTTATTGCTCAAAAAATAGAAAAGGTAAAAGAATTATTGGTTTACGATGAATTATCGTTGAGTGAAATTGCTTTCCGTTTGCACTATTCAAGCGTAGCATATTTAAGCAATCAGTTTAAAAAAGTTACAGGATTAACGCCGAGTCACTTCAAAAAAATCCGTAAGGACAAAAGAAAACCATTAGACGAGGTGTAAATCTTATAAATCGATTCCAAAATTCCACAATAAATTTTCTCTAACTTAATGCCAACTTTGTATTGTACAATTAATACAGTAAAAAATGGCAACAAATAACAATAAAGATATCATTTACCTACCTCTAGAAGGTGTGGAAAGTGAGCACTGTGCTTTAATCGTTGAAAAAGGACTAGCACATGTTGAGGGAATTGAAACCCATAAAGTAGAACTAAACAACCAAAGAGCTACTATTACAGTTACCAACGAAGAAGTTCTTGCTAATGCCGTTACTACTATAAAAGATTTGGGGTACGGTGTTACTACTGTTAAAAAAGTTTTTCCAGTATTAGGCATGACTTGCGCCTCTTGTGCAGGAAGTGCTGAAAGTATTGTTAGCTACGAACCAGGTGTAGTAAGTGCTTCGGTTAATTTTGCTAGTGGAAACTTAACGGTAGAATACCTTCCTAATATGACCAATGCTACAAAACTGCAACAAGCAGTACAGGGTGCGGGTTATGATTTGTTAATTGAAGACGAAACCAAACAACAAGAAACCCTCGAGGCTATTCATGAAAAGAAGTTCAAGCAATTAAAAACTAAAACCATTTGGTCGGTACTACTTTCGTTACCTGTTGTTATTATTGGTATGTTTTTTATGAACATGCCTTACGCCAACCCTATTATGTGGGCCTTCTCTACCCCTGTGTTGTTATGGTTTGGTAAAGACTTTTTTATCAATGCATGGAAACAAGCCAAACATCGTTCTGCAAATATGGATACCCTAGTAGCTTTAAGTACAGGTATAGCATATATTTTTAGTGTATTCAACATGTTATTCCCTAAGTTTTGGGAGTCTAGAGGATTAGAAGCACATGTATATTTTGAGGCAGCTTCAGTTATCATTGCATTTATTCTGTTAGGAAAATTACTGGAAGAAAAAGCCAAAGGAAACACCTCATCTGCCATTAAGAAATTGATGGGGTTACAGCCTAAAACCGTTGTAGTGATACAACCTGACGGAACGGAAAAGCAAACCCCTATTGAAAATGTAAACGTAAATGATACTATTCTTGTTAAACCAGGAGAAAAAATTGCGGTAGATGGTATGGTTACCACAGGAAACTCGTATGTAGATGAAAGCATGTTAAGTGGTGAGCCTGTTCCGGTACTAAAAGAAGAAAATGAAAAAGTGTTTGCGGGAACCATTAATCAGAAAGGAAGTTTCCAATTCAAAGCCGTTAAGGTTGGAAAAGAAACCATGCTAGCTCAAATTATTAAAATGGTGCAAGATGCACAAGGTAGTAAAGCTCCTGTACAGAAATTGGTTGACAAAATCGCCAGTATTTTTGTACCTGTAGTTATGAGTATTGCTGTTATTACATTTATTATATGGTTTATTTTAGGTGGAGATAACGGAGTGGTTCAAGGGTTATTAGCTGGTATTACGGTACTGGTTATTGCATGTCCTTGTGCTTTAGGTCTTGCTACTCCTACCGCTATTATGGTGGGCGTGGGTAAAGGTGCCGAAAACGGTATTTTAATTAAAGATGCTGAAAGCCTTGAATTGGCTAAAAAAGTAAACGCCATTATTTTAGATAAAACAGGAACTATTACCGAAGGAAAACCTGAAGTTACTGGTATATTTTGGTTACAGAATAATGATACTGCTAAGAATATTCTTTTAAGTATTGAGAAGAAATCTGAACACCCATTAGCAGAAGCTGTTGTAAAGTTTTTAGGAGATACTGCCACTACCCCACTAACAAATTTCGACAGTATTACAGGTAAGGGTGCTAAGGCTGATTATAACGAAGAAACCTTTTTTGTGGGTAATAAAAAGTTGTTGGCTGAAAACAATATTTCCATAGCTAACGAACTTATAAAACAGGCAGACGAATGGAGCAAACAGGCTAAAACTGTTATTTGGTTTGCTAATAGTAAAGAAGCACTTTCTGTACTTGCTATTTCAGATAAAATAAAAGAAACCTCGGTACAAGCTATTAAGGAACTACAGGCTATGGATATTGAACTATACATGCTTACGGGTGACAACGAAGCTACCGCAAAATCTATTGCTGAAGAAACAGGTATTCAACATTACAAAGCTGAAGTATTACCACAACATAAAGCCGATTTTGTAAAAGAGTTACAGCAACAAGGAAAAACCGTTGCTATGGTGGGTGATGGTATTAACGACAGTACTGCCTTAGCTACTGCCGATGTAAGTATTGCCATGGGAAAAGGTAGTGATATTGCGATGGATGTTGCTAAAATGACCATTATATCATCTGACCTAAGTAAAATACCACAAGCTATAAAGCTTTCAAAACAAACGGTAGCTACCATTAAACAAAACCTATTTTGGGCATTTATTTACAACCTTATTGGTATTCCTATTGCAGCTGGTATTTTATATCCAATTAATGGTTTCTTATTAAACCCTATGATTGCTGGTGCAGCTATGGCTATGAGTAGCGTTAGTGTAGTTAGCAATAGCTTACGATTAAAATGGAAAAAGTAACAAGTGTTTCGGCACTAGCAAGTGTCTGAACGTTTTAAATCTCACTTAACAAGTAAATCTGTAAATCTCACAAATCAATCTTAAAATTGTACAACAACAAACAGTCCCGTTGTGCTGAAATTTGCAGTATTCAATAATAAATAAATTTTTAATATAATGGAAAGCAATAAAGAACTAAAATTTAAAACTAACCTTAACTGCGGAGGATGTGTATCAAAAGTTCAAGCTGATTTAGACAATGCTGAGGGTATTTGCCATTGGAATGTAGATACTAATTTTGATGATAAAATTCTTACCGTAAGTTCTAAAGGGATTACAGCAGATGAAGTAATTGCTATTGTAAAAAGTAAAGGTTTTAAAGCTGAGCCTTTAGTATAAAAAGCAAGTACACAATTCTCACTTACGGTACAAATTGAAACAAACAAGCGAGAACACCTGTGCTTTTGTTAGCTGTTAAGTTAACTACTTATAAAACTTTACACTTAAATACACTCCTCTTTGGGGTGTATTGTTTTTTTAAAAAGACTTCTTTATACTTCACAGCACCTAACAAACATTTTTCTACACAATACGAATATTTTACCTTTTTTGTTGTTTGAAGTTGCTCCCCTTAGGCAGTGAATGACACTCCCCTTAGGCGGGGAGCATCGTTCCCCTTACCGAGGGAGTGTCACTCCCCTTAGGCAAGGAGTGTCGACCCGATTAGGCTTGGGGTGTCGACCCGATTAGGCTTGGGGTGTCGACCCGATTAGGCTTGGGGTGTCGACCCGATTAGGCTTGGGGTGTCGAC
>NZ_JAKVUA010000016.1:0-79972 GCF_033978845.1 Tenacibaculum sp. 1B UA | reverse complement strand
GCTTACCGCTTATCCGTTTGCGGGTGCAAATATAGATACCTTTTTCCACTTAACAACTACTTTTTTTGCCTTTTTTTTATACCCAATTTTTAACTCACTACTCCACAATATTTTAACCCCAAAAGTTTTTTGTAAGTATATCCTGTTTTACATGTCTTCTATCTCTTTTACCCCTAAAACCTCCTAATTAATCGAAAAATTTCTTATACTTAGACTATATATAGGTAGACAACTCGCACTAGGGATTAACTCAATCGTTATTACCTTATTTGTTTCGTTGAATACACAGTACTTAAAGTGGCATCCTTTTGTCTTGACTGTATTTAGCAGCCTAAACAATAAATATAGCAGAAAGCCCGACACTTTATGTTGTTGGAGCGCAGCGGAAACAGACAACAAAGTGAAAAACCAACACCAACAAATCATCTTATGTGAAATACATTATATATATATTGTAGGAAAAATGCTTTTACAATATCTTTGCGATTCAAAATTTCCACTTGTAAGGAAATTATTTATAACAACTATATTATATAATGATAAAGATTACATTACCCGACGGGAGCATCAAAGAATTTGAAATAAACAGCACTCCAATGGATGTTGCTAGAAGTATTAGTGAAGGTTTAGCTAGAAATGTTATTTCTGCGAGTTTTAATGGAACTACCGTTGAAACCTCTACTCCTTTAACCACAGATGGCTCGTTAGTTTTATATACATTTAACAACCCTGAAGGAAAAAAAGCTTTCTGGCATTCTTCTGCTCACGTATTGGCTCAAGCTATTTTAGATTTTTATCCTAATGTAAAATTAACTATTGGTCCCGCTATTGAAAATGGGTTTTATTACGATGTTGATTTTGGAGACGAGTCTATTTCAGAAAAAGACTTTGACAAAATAGAAAAAAAGTTTTTAGAACGTGCTCGTGAAAAAGCAGAATTTAAACTACGTTCTATCTCTAAATCTGATGCTTTAGCTTATTATAAAGCCCAAGATAATCAATATAAGGTAGAGCTTATTGAAGGGTTAGAAGATGGTGACATTACTTTTTGTGATCACAGTGATTTTACTGATTTATGTCGTGGTGGGCACATTCCTAATACAGGAATTATTAAGGCTGTAAAAATTATGAATGTTGCTGGTGCTTATTGGCGTGGTGATGAAAAGAACAATCAGTTAACTCGTGTGTATGGAATTTCTTTCCCTAAACAAAAAGAGTTAAAGCAATATTTAGAACTACTTGAAGAGGCTAAAAAACGTGACCATAGAAAACTTGGGAAAGAGTTAGAGTTATTTACGTTTTCTCAAAAAGTTGGACAAGGTTTACCTTTATGGTTACCTAAAGGCGCTGCTTTACGTGGACGTTTAGAAGATTTCTTAAAAGCTGCTCAGAAGAAAGCTGGTTACGAAATGGTAATGACACCACATATTGGTCAGAAAGAACTATATGTAACTTCAGGACACTATGCTAAATACGGTGAAGATAGTTTTCAGCCGATTACTACTCCGAAGGCTGACGAAGAGTTTTTATTAAAACCGATGAACTGTCCGCATCACTGTGAGGTCTATAATCACAAACCTTATTCGTACAAAGATTTACCAAAACGTTTTGCTGAATTTGGTACTGTATATAGATATGAGCAAAGTGGTGAATTACACGGTTTAACTCGTGTACGTGGTTTTACTCAAGATGATGCTCATATTTTTTGTACCCCTGAACAATTAGATGAAGAGTTTAAAAATGTAATTGATTTAGTACTATATGTATTTGGTTCTTTAGGTTTTGAAAAATTTACTGCACAAGTATCTATTAGAGACATGGATAATCTTGACAAGTATATTGGTTCAGTTGAAAACTGGGAAAAAGCAGAACAAGCAATTATCAATGCAGCAAAAGATAAAGGTTTAGATTATGTGATTGAAGAAGGCGAAGCTGCCTTTTATGGTCCCAAATTAGACTTTATGGTTAAAGATGCTTTAGGCAGAAGTTGGCAATTAGGGACTATTCAAGTAGATTATAATTTACCTGAACGTTTTGATTTACAGTATAAGGGCGCTGACAACCAATTACACAGACCTGTAATGATTCACCGTGCGCCATTTGGTTCTATGGAGCGTTTCATTGCAGTTCTACTGGAGCATACAGGAGGTAATTTCCCGCTTTGGCTAACCCCTGAGCAAGTTATTGTACTGCCAATCAGTGAGAAATATCAAAATTATACAGAAAAAGTTTTAACTTTGTTAGAAAATTCCGAAATTCGCGCCCTCGTTGATAACCGTAACGAGAAGACAGGAAGAAAGATACGCGATGCAGAAGTTAGCAAAATACCTTTTATGGTTATTGTTGGAGAACAGGAAGAAAAAGACGGCACAGTATCTGTAAGAAAACATGGTGAAGGTGATTTAGGAACATTTACTATAGAAGAGTTCGTTTCTCTAATACAGAAAGAAGTTAGTAAAACATTAGTTCCTTTTGGAAGTTAAAAAATAAATAGTAATTTAAAATTTATAAGTCATAGCAATTAGAAGAAAAGGCGGTAGAAGACCCGCAAGAGTAATTAAAGAAGATCAACATAGAATTAATGAAAAAATTAGACATGTTGATGAAGTTCGTCTTGTAGGCGATAACCTTGAAGTTGGTGTATATCCATTAGCTAAAGCTAGAGAGATTGCACGAGAGTTAGAATTAGATTTAGTTGAAATTTCACCTAAAGCTGTTCCTCCTGTATGTAAAGTTATTGATTACAAAAAGTTCTTATATGAGCAAAAGAAACGTGAAAAAGCCTTAAAGTCAAAAGCGACTAAGGTTACCGTTAAGGAGATTCGTTTTGGACCTCAGACTGACGAACATGATTATGAATTTAAAAAGAAGCACGCTATTAAGTTCTTGAAAGACGGAGCTAAATTAAAGGCTTTTGTATTCTTCAAAGGGCGTTCAATTGTATTTAAAGAACAAGGACAAATTTTACTACTAAAATTAGCTCAAGAATTAGAAGAATACGGTAAGGTAGAACAAATGCCTAAATTGGAAGGAAAACGTATGATTATGTTTATTGCCCCTAAAAAGGTTAAATAAACAAATACAACGATAATATAAGCAAGATAAAACTAAGAACAAAGATGCCTAAAATTAAAACAAAGTCTAGTGCCAAAAAACGTTTCAAGTTAACTGGTTCTGGGAAAATCAAAAGAAAGCACGCGTTTAAAAGTCACATTTTAACAAAGAAGTCTAAAAAACGTAAGCTTGCATTAACTCATTCGACTTTAGTACACAAGTCAGATGAAGCTAACATTAAGCAACAATTAGTTTTAAAATAATTGTTAGCACAGGGAATTTAATTATTAACCATGGAGTTAGGCACATGAAGAACTTTTAAATAAGTCGCCTACTACAAAAACATATTTGAATTATGCCAAGATCAGTAAATTCAGTAGCTTCAAGAAATAGAAGAAAAAAAATCTTGAAGCAAGCAAAAGGTTACTTTGGACGTCGTAAAAACGTTTACACAGTAGCAAAGAATGCGGTTGAAAAAGGAATGCTATATGCATACCGTGACCGTAAAAACAATAAGAGAAACTTCCGTTCATTATGGATCCAACGTATTAACGCTGGTGCTCGTCAGTACGGAATGTCTTACTCACAGTTTATGGGTAAAGTTAAAGCTAATAACATTGAGTTAAACCGTAAGGTTTTAGCTGATTTAGCTATGAACAACCCAGAAGCTTTTAAGGCCGTTGTAGAAAAAGTAAAATAAGTTTCATAACCTTGCTTATACTAAAAACCCAAACCTTAACGTTTGGGTTTTTTTAAACCATCTATATTCATCAATTGAACTAAAATATCAATCCTATGAAATTTTTTAAAATAGTATTCATCTTTATTTTTACTCAAAGTATTGTTGCTCAAGATAGCTCTATTGAGCAGCCCAATACTGTTGAAAACCAATTTAAAGAGCTTTACAAAAAATCAAACAACTATCAAATTTATAAGGTTGTAAAAAAAAATGAATACTTAAGACTACAGAATAGTATTTTAGATAGTATAAAAGTTATTAAAACTGATGCAGCTGCTAAACAAGTAAAAATAAATGAGCAGCAAAAAAGTATTACTGAATTACAAACTAAAATAGGTACATTAAATAAAGACTTGACCACTTCTATTGACAAGGAGGATGCTATTTCTTTTATTGGTATTCCTCTAAACAAATCCACTTACAATTCTATCGTATGGGGGATTATTTTTGTTTTACTTGCTGGGTTAACTTTTTTTATCTACAGGTTTAAAAACAGTAATGTAATTACTAAAGAGACTAAAAGTTTACTAACTGATACTGAAGAGGAGTTTGAGCAGTATAAGAGAAAGTCTATTGAAAAAGAACAAAAACTACGTAGACAGTTACAAGACGAAATTAATAAACAACGTGGTGTGAATTAATATTCCATCCCTAATTTACAGAAAAAAGTAACTCTTATTCGGCTACTTTAGTAACCTAAGGGTTGCTTTTTATATTTGTATTCTTCCCTTTTTAAGATAGTTTTGTCATTAGAAAAAAGCTATTTAAAGTTACTACACCTAACAAATACATCAATGAAAAATAATTTTACTCTATTGTTTATTTTGATTTCTTTCAGCATTTATTGCCAAAACAAATATGAAATTAAAGGTTTCTCAAATAAGTATAAAGGATTGTTGACTATTGAGAAAGGTTATGAAAATAAAATTTTTAAAAAAGGATGTATTGCTATTTTTGAATCTAAAACAAATACAAAAATAATAGAAATTCAATCCGACGAATTAACTTTTGAATTAGAAGCTACAAAACATGTTAAAACTAATATTTTAGAACTTCCATATGGAGAACAAAGTATTTTAATATCTAAAGATTTCAATTTTGATGGTATTAAAGATTTAGCCATTATGAATGGGCAATTTAGCTGCTATCATGGACCATCTTTTAACGTCTATCTAGAAATTAACAACAAACTAACATTTAGCCCTGAGTTTACTCGATTAGCGCAAGAATATTGTGGTATGTTTCAAACGAACTCCAAAACAAAAACTATTCACACTATCACAAAAAGTGGTTGTTGCTGGCATCAATATTCAACTTTTAAAGTCGTTAACGACGTACCTACTCCTACTTTAATTATAGAAGAAAACGCTGCATTTGCTCCTTTTTTCTCTACAACTACAACACAGTGGAATGGTAATAAAAAGAACACAAAAATTATTAAAACATTAAACCTTAAATATGATGGTGTTTCTGAAATATTATCATTCAAACTTATTAGAAGCCAAAAACAAGTCGTTCTATTCATCATTGATAATCAAGTGCTTAATTATGCCTTGATAAAACCTAACGGAGTTGTAGAGTTTTCATTTCCTCTTGAAATGATGCAAGAAAATTATAATTTCAACCTCAATAAAACAGATAATACATTAACCTTTAAAAACAGGAATGCAACTTACCAAATCTATCAAAAAAGTAAAGAAAACAAAGTTAATAGCATTGGTATACTTGTTACTGTAAATGGTAAGAATTACGATTTAAAAGGAAATTTAAACTCTATAAAAGGAAGTTTAAAAACTTTAAAAGACACAGAACTAAACAATCTTATCAGCGAATAAGTTTTAGTTTCAATTTTTTTTTAATAAAAATCCCGAGTTTATCACTCGGGACTTTTGTTAAAACTACCATTATCTAGCATTGTATTTCTTATGACAACCCTGAAATTACTCCGTTGTTATCAATTGTCATATTTTCAGATGCTGGTGTTGCAGGCAACCCTGGCATACGCATCATTTTTCCTAAAATTGGAATGATGAACTGTGCTCCTGCCGCAATCTCAATTTCTCTAACCGTAATCGTAAACCCTTCAGGTTTTCCAATTAACTTATCATCATCAGAAAATGATTTTTGCGTTTTTGCCATACAAATAGCAAAGTCGTTAAACCCTAAACGGTCAATTCTACGTAGGTTTAGCTCTGCCTTTTTATCATAAGTTACTCCGTCTGCGCCATAAACTTCTTTAGCTATAGTTTCTATCTTTTCTTTTACTGGACTCTTCCAGTCGTACAGTGGTTTGTACTGTGTTGTTTTATTCTCAACAACGTCAACTACAGCTTTTGCTAAATCTTTAGTTCCTTCTCCTCCTTTCGTCCATCCTTCAGAAACGACAGCTTGTACTCTTAACTTATCACAAGCATCAATTACAAACTGTACTTCTTCATCTGAATCAGAAATAAAAGAATTAATCGCTACTACAGGTTCTATATTGAACTTTCTAATATTTTCAATATGCTTCTCTAAATTTTTAAATCCGTTTTGTACACACTCTAAACTTGGCGTATTATATTCTTCTTTTGGAGAACCTCCATGGTGACGCAATGCTCTAATAGTAGCTACTAATACCACACATTTAGGATTTAACCCTGCATATTGTGATTTGATATTTAAGAATTTTTCTGCTCCTAAGTCAGCCCCAAAACCAGCTTCTGTTACCACATAATTTGATAAAGATAATCCCATTTTAGTCGCAATAATTGTATTTGTCCCTTGTGCTATATTGGCAAAAGGTCCTCCATGAATTATTGCTGGATTTTCTTCTAACGTTTGTACCAAGTTTGGTTTTACAGCATCTTTCAACAAAATAGCCATGGCATCTTGTGCTTTTAAGTCACGTGCAAAAACTGGCTTTTTATCAAAAGTGAACCCAATAAAAATACTCCCTAAGCGTTCTTTTAAATCATCAAAAGAAGTTGCCATACAAAGAATAGCCATTACTTCTGAAGCTGGTGTAATATTGAATCCATCTTCGCGTGGTATCCCATTTGCTGTCCCCCCTAAACCAATTGTGATTTGACGTAACGAACGATCGTTCATATCAATCACACGTTTCCATAAAATAGTACGAGGATCGATATTTAAATTATTAGTTCTGCTCTGTAAATTGTTATCTATTAAAGCTGAGAGTAAATTATTTGCTTTCTCAATAGCATTGAAATCTCCTGTAAAATGTAGGTTGATGTCCTCCATAGGTACAACTTGAGAATATCCACCTCCAGCTGCTCCTCCTTTGATTCCAAAAACTGGCCCTAATGAAGGCTCTCTCAATACTACTGTTGCCTGTTTTCCTACTTTATTCAACCCTTCTGTTAAACCTATAGAAACAGTAGTTTTTCCTTCGCCAGCTGGCGTTGGAGTTAATGCTGTTACCAATACTAAGTTATTTTCTTTTATTTTCTCTTCATCTATTAAGCTTAGGGGTAATTTAGCTTTGTATTTCCCATACATTTCTAAATCATCTTCTTCTATTTGTAACTTACTTGCAATATGCTTAATATGTTGTAATTCTTTTGCTTGAGCAATCTCTATATCGGTTAAATGCGCCATGGCAAATTATTTAAAATTTTAAGTTATTTGTTTTGCTAAAAAGTAGGTAAATATACGTAATATAATCCCTGTAAAAACTGACATTTGTTAGCAAATATTCCCTAATTATTATCTAATCACATAAATATGGTAAAAGAATTCGCTTTTCTTTTAATGAAACGCTATATTTGCACGTTTTTAAAATAAAGTCGATTTAAATTATTTACAATGCAAAACAAAGGATTAATTAAATTATTTGCTATACTTTTTGGTTTAGTAAGTATTTATCAATTATCGTTTACGTTCTTTGCCAATAAGGTAGAAGATAGTGCGAAACAGTATGCTAAGGCTAATGTTAGTGATAACAATGGTAGGGCTTTGGCTAGATATGAAAGAAAATACTTAGATAGCGTAGCTAACAAAGAGGTAGTAGATTTGTGGTTTACACAATACACTTACAATGACATCAGAAACAAGGAAATGAACCTTGGTCTTGATTTAAAAGGGGGTATTAATGCAATTTTACAAGTATCAGTAAAAGATATCTTAATCGGATTATCTAACGATTCTCAAAACACAACTTTTAAGCAAGCATTAGCTAATGCTGATGAAGCTCAAAAAGATAGTCAAGAGAATTATTTAGATTTATTCTATAACGAGTTCGAAAAATTAAGTAATGGTAGCCTTAAATTAAGCGACCCAAGCATTTTTGGAACAAAGGCTTTACGTGATAAAATAGACTTCAACAAAACAAATGAGCAGGTTAAATCGACTTTACAAGAAGAAATCAACACTTCTATCAACACTGCTTTTGAAGTATTACGTAGCCGTATTGATAAATTTGGAGTTGTACAACCAAATATTCAACGAATTGGAAACTCTGGGAGAATTCAAGTAGAATTACCAGGAGCGAAAGACATTGATCGTGTAGAAAAATTATTACAAAGTACTGCTGAATTACAATTTTGGGAAGTATACACAAATGCTGACGTTCAAAACTTTTTCTTTACAGCCAATGCTAAAGTTGCTGAAATGTTAAAAGATGATTCAGCTACTGAGCAAGTTAAAGATACTGCTAAAGCAGACAACGATATTGATGACTTATTAGGTGAGTCAGCTGATTCAACAAATGTTAAAACTCAAAAGAACTTATTTACTTATTTATTTCCAAATGTAGCTCAAAATCAACAACAAGTAAGCTCTTTAGTTGCACAAGCTAGGGTTCAAGATACAGCGAAAGTAAATAGTTTCTTACACAACAAAGAGGTAAGAGCTTTATTACCTAATAACTTAAAATACACTAAGTTTTTATGGGATTACAAATCTCAAGCTGGAGCTGATGGAACGGAGATTATTGGTTTATATGCTATTAAATCTAACAGAAAAGACAAAGCTCCCATTGATGGAGATGTAATTGCTGACGCAAAACAAGAATACGACCAGTTAAGTAAACCTGTTGTGTCTATGTTAATGAATGGCTCAGGAACCAAGCAGTGGGCGAAAATGACTAGCGAAAATGTTGGTAAATTTGTTGCCGTAGTGTTAGATAACTACGTATATACTGCACCTGTAGTAAATGGAGTAATTCCTAATGGTAGCACTCAAATTTCAGGAGGTACAATGACCGTAGCTGAAGCACAGGATATTTCAACTGTATTAAAAGCTGGTAAATTACCTGCTCCGGCTCGTATTATCCAAGCGCAGGTTGTTGGACCATCATTAGGTAAGGAATCTATTGATGCGAGTATGTGGTCATTCGGATTAGCTATTATTTTAGTATTAGTTTGGATGTTCTTATACTATGGAAGAGCTGGTATATATGCTAACATTGCTTTAGTAGTAAACATCTTATTTATTTTCGGGATTTTAGCTTCATTTAACTCTGTATTGACATTACCCGGTATTGCAGGTATTATCTTAACCATAGGTATGTCAGTAGATGCAAACGTAATTATTTTCGAAAGAATTAAAGAAGCGTTATACGGAGGGAAAAACTTAGGTGAATCTGTAGATGAAGGATTTAGTATTAAGGGGGCGTTATCTGCAATTATTGATGCCAATATTACTACTTTACTAACAGGTATTATATTATATACTTTTGGTACAGGACCTATTAAAGGTTTCGCTTTAACCTTAATGATTGGTATTGCTACTTCTTTATTTACAGCTGTATTTATTACTCGTTTATTTATTGACGGTGCAGTTGCTAAAGGAACTAGTTTACCTTTCAATACTGGGTTCTCTAAAAACTGGTTCAGAAATATTAGTGTTGAATTCTTACAAAAACGTAAAATTGCTTATATCATTTCAGGATTCTTCATTGTAATTGGTTTAGTTTCTATTTTTACTGTAGGTTTAAAACAGGGAGTAGATTTTAAAGGAGGTCGTTCTTATGTAGTACGTTTTGATGAAGCTATGAAAGGAAACGAAGTAGCTGAACAATTGAAAGATGTATTTGGTACAGCTCCAGAAGTAAAAACTTATGGATCTGATCACCAATTAAAAATTACTACTGCGTTCAAAATTGACGAAGAAGGCACGGAAGTTGATGAAGCTGTACAAACAGCTCTGTATAAAGGATTAAAGCCTCATTTAGGTAATACTTCATACGAAGACTTTAAACCTGGTTTTGAAAAAGCAGGAAATGGAATTATGAGTTACATGAAAGTAGAACCTACTATTGCTGATGACATTAAGCAATCAGCTTTATGGGCAGTTTTAGGTTCATTAATTGTGGTTTTCTTATACATCTTATTACGTTTTAGAAAAATGGCATATTCTATCGGTGCGGTAGTAGCTGTTTTCCACGATGTATTAGTTGTATTAGGTGTGTTCTCTTTATTATACAAATTCATGCCATTTGATATGGAAATCGGTCAATCATTCATTGCTGCTATCTTAACAGTTGTAGGATACTCGTTAAATGATACCGTGGTAATTTTTGATAGAATTAGAGAGTTTACAGAAGGTAAAAATACAGTTACTGCTAGTTTAGTAAACAAAGCACTAAACAGTACGTTAGGAAGAACTATCAACACCTCTTTAACAACATTATTAGTAATGTTAGCTATTTTCTTCTTTGGGGGAGATAGTATTAAAGGATTTATGTTCGCATTAATCGTAGGTGTAGTAGTAGGTACTTACTCTTCTTTATTTGTTGCAACGCCAATTATGTTTGACGTTTCTAAAAAAGAGGAAAACAAGTAACTCATATAAAAACATACATAAAACCGTTTTGAATAAACTTCAAAACGGTTTTTTCATTTAATATCAAGCAACTATCTTTGCAATCTGATGAAAATTACAAAACTCCACGATTTATACTTTAAAGAATTTATTTCAGCTAATGAAATTTCTACTACTGTAAGCTCTTTGGCTGAACAGTTAAAAAACGATTTACCTCCAAATGAAGTTCCTGTCTTTATAGGTATTTTAAATGGATGCTTTGTTTTTACTGCTGATTTTTTACGTCAGTATAAAGGTAATTGTGAAATTAGTTTTGTTAAGCTGTCTTCTTACCAAGGCACATCTTCAACAGAAAATGTAAAGAGTTTAATTGGTCTTAACGAAGATTTATCTGGTCGTACCGTTGTAATTTTAGAAGATATTATTGACACTGGTACAACCCTTCAAGAGATTTATGAAATCTTTAAAACAAAAAACATAAAAGAATTAAAAATAGTAACACTTTTTTACAAACCTGATGTTTACCGTAAAGAGTTACATATAGACTATATCGGAAAAAGTATTGACGATAAATTTATTGTAGGTTATGGATTAGATTACAAAGGGTATGGTAGAAATTTGCCTGCTATTTATCAATTAACAACACAACCCAATATGAAAAATGTCGTATTATTCGGCCCTCCTGGTGCAGGAAAAGGTACTCAAGCAGAAGTTTTAAAAGAAAAATATAATTTAATACATATTTCAACTGGAGAAGTTTTCCGATTTAATATCAAAAATGAAACTGAACTAGGTGTATTAGCAAAAAAATATATTGATGCTGGAGATTTAGTTCCTGATGAAGTTACCATTAACATGTTAAAAGAGGAGGTAAATAAAAATGCTGATGCTGCTGGGTTTATTTTCGATGGCTTCCCCCGTACAGAATCACAAGCAGAAGCGTTAGATACTTTTTTAGCTGAGAAAGGTGAACGTATTAACGGAATGGTTGCTTTAGAAGTACCAGAAGATTTATTGGTTGAACGTTTACTAGAAAGAGGAAAAACTAGTGGTCGTTCAGATGATATGGATGAAAGTAAAATTCGTAATCGTTTTAATGAATATAACACTAAAACAGCTATTTTAAAAGATTATTACCAAGCACAAGGTAATTATTATGGTGTAAACGGTGTTGGTTCTATTGAAGAGATTACACAGCGTTTATCTGACGTATTTGATACGTTATAAATTACAGTACTTTGTTATTCCCGACTAGAACAGGAATTTCATTGTATAAATAATATAATATTAACAAAATTCCTGCTTTCGTAGGAATAACATTATAGAAGAAATGACTGAAGGAAATTTTGTCGACTATATTAAAATCTACGCATCATCGGGTAAAGGTGGTCGTGGATCTGCACACTTACATCGCGAAAAGTACATCACGAAAGGTGGTCCTGATGGCGGTGATGGTGGTCGTGGTGGTCATATTATATTACGTGGCGATAAAAATATGTGGACGCTTTTCCATTTAAAATTTAAACGTCATTTTAGAGCAGAACACGGTGGCGATGGTAGTAGTAGTAGAAGTACCGGACAGGATGGTTCTGATGTTATTGTTCCTGTTCCTTTAGGAACTATTATCCGTAATGCAGATACCGATGAAGTTTTACACGAAGTTGTTGAAGACGGACAAGAAATTATCTTATTAGAAGGTGGTAAAGGTGGTCGTGGTAACTGGCACTTTAAATCGTCAACTAATCAAACACCTCGTTATGCGCAACCAGGTATTGACGGCCAAGAAGGTTGGTATCGTATCGAATTGAAAGTTTTAGCTGATGTTGGTTTAGTAGGTTTCCCAAATGCTGGAAAGTCTACTTTATTATCGGTAATAACTGCAGCAAAACCAAAAATTGCTGATTACGCTTTTACAACCTTAAAACCTAACTTAGGAATTGTAGAATACAGAAATCATCAAAGTTTTGTAATGGCTGATATTCCTGGAATTATTGAAGGCGCTGCAGAAGGAAAAGGTTTAGGGCATCACTTTTTACGACATATCGAACGTAACTCTACCCTACTCTTTTTAATTCCTGCTGATAGTGAGGATATAAAAAAGGAATATGAAATCTTGCTGAATGAACTTCGCAAACACAATCCTGAATTGTTGGATAAAGATCGTTTGTTAGCCATTTCTAAGTCAGATATGTTAGACGACGAATTAAAAGAAGAAATTAAACAAGATTTTTTACCAGAAGGTATTGAAGCCTTATTTATCTCTTCTGTTGCCCAACAAGGCTTAATGGAGCTCAAAGATAAATTGTGGAAAATGCTGAATTAATTATTTTCAACAAGATAAACTTTAAAAAAAACACCTCTACGAGGTGTTTTTTTAATCCATATTCCAAATATTTTCAAATATTTCTTTAAAGGATTCATCAGCATTTTCTTGAATACTATTATCTATATACTCTCTCATTAGTGTTACTCTATCTACAGCACTTGGATGTGTAAATATTTCTGGTCCTAATAAAGATTGAACTACTTCTAAATTCTGTTTTAATTCTTCTCCTAAAACTTTTTCTTTGGTTAGCATTAAATGTATGGCAATTAAATCTGCTAAATACTCTGCTTTTTTATAATCATTTGTTTCAATCCCAGAAGGTATTTGTGAACCCAATTTAAACTTTTTTGCTTGATTAAGTGTTACGATGTGACCTATCTCGTGAGATAGTACATAAACTTTTATATACTCTTTATCATAATCTACTAATCCTTGACTTACTTCAATATAATTATCTGCTGCTCCAGCATTAATAGAGTTGTCATTCTTATCTATCCTAAATTCATTAGGTATTTTTATATCAATATATGAACTAAACAGAGGTTTTATTTTTTCTTGATACAGTTTATTTAGCTGTTCTTCTTTTGTCAGCTCTACAATTATATCTTCGTTTTTTATAGCACTTGTTTTACAAGTTACTAATAAAATAGCTATTAATAATATGGTTATTTTTTTCATAATAATAAATTTGCATAAAAAAACACCCTTAAAATAAATCTTAAGAGTGCTTAACTAGGGGAATAATCAATTAATCAAAATAAGTGTACGTAATGTCAGTGTTGATGAATCCAAATACTACATATGATGCTGTTACTGGGTAGTTATCTGTGTTATATGTATATGTTACAGGTGTATCACTTGAAAAACTACCTTGGGTTGGGTTGTTTACATTAACTGCATCTAACCCTATTCCTATATTTATCTTTGAAAAAGCTGATGGGTAAACACCTTTAAAAGGATTGTTTTTATCATCATAAGTATTTTCCAATGTTTCAGTTCCAATAGTTTGAGACTTTACATTCCCTTCTTCATTGTATATATAACTTGTATTTGTTACCTTATCATTTTCTTTGTTTACTCTTTCTTTCTTTTCTAATCTATTATCCGCATCGTAAGTATAAGTGTAAGTATAAATTTCTTTTCCATCTTCTTTTTCAATAGCGCTTACAATTAAACCTGCATCATTGTAGGTATAAATAGTACTTTTTGCATCAGTTTTAACTTCAATTACTTGGTTTTTGTCATCATATACCAATGTGTACGTTGTGGTTGCTCCTCCTTCTTCAATTGCGTATGATTTAATAAAATTAGATACATCATCATACGTATAAGTAGTTAGGCTCTCACTATAATCATCTTTAAAAAGGAAGGTTTGAATTTTTGAACCACTACCTACTTCTCCACGAATATTAATAGTAACATTGTATACTTTCTCATCACCATTTTCTGCAGTAACAGTAAAAGGCATTGCTTCACCGTCAACAAAATTTACCGCTTCTCCTGAGGCTGGTGAAATAGTAGCTTTATCTGATATGGTAATATTAGGAACTAAACCTGTAATATCTGTTTTAAAAGGAACACTTATTGTAATGTTATTTCCTAAATCGTATATAACATCATCTTCACTTAAGCCTTCAAAGTTTATTTTAAAACTTGTAATACTGTTTAAAGATGATTGTACTACTTTATCGTTATCATCACTAGAGCAGCTTACTATTACAAGTGCAATAATTAAAGACAAAAAAGGGAAAACTTTTTTCATAATGTAAATATTTAAATAATTAGTAATTAAGTATCAATTTATTTTTATCCGTTTGATACTTGCCGGATATTTTTATCTTAAAAATTTGGGTTGTTTATCTTAGCATCGTTTGGAAACTGAACTACATACCTACTGTCATTTTTATTTAGGGTATAATTTTTTCCTTCGTACCACTTTGTTATTTCAGGTTGCGTAGTTCTTTTTAAGTCATTCCAACGTTGCCCCTCAATTGCAAATTCACGTGCACGCTCGTCTAATATTTCTTCATATAACTGTTGCTTTGTTAATGAATTAATATAAGTGGTATAAGTTGTAACTTTAGTTGGTGTATACCTGTTCTTTACTAATACTAACAGTTGCTCTTTTGCAAATGTTAATTCGTTTAATTGTGTATACGCTTCTGCTAATGTTAAGTATAGTTCAGCTACTCTGAAAGTTGATTTGTACTTAATGTCTGCTGTTTTAGCAGCTCTGTAAACTGTTCCGTCTTTCTTAAAATAAATATTAAATCTTAAATCGTTTATTCTATCATACTTATTTAAAAATTGATCAGAAACCACAGCATTACTTGCTATATCAAAAGACGACACTTGATCTAATGCTAAAATAGATTCTACAGAACTGAACTCTGACGGCATGATAGAATCATCTGCATTTAAGTCTTGTATTGTATTTTTTATAGTTAAAGCTTCTTTACTTGCATCAATAGCCTTTTGCCATTCTTTTTTATATAAATACACTCTAGCTTTCAAGCTTTTTAATGCCAGTTTTGAAAACCTATAGTTAAAACCAGTAGCTTGCTGTTCTATATTTAAACGTGCTTCTGCATTAGAAAGATCATTTAAAATTTGTGTATAAACTTCTTCTACTGATTGAATGTCATACTTTTGGTCTAAGTTGTATTCAGTAACTATAGGAGCACCATTGTCACTACTGGCTGAAGTAGTATCATATGCTTTTGCATATAAATTAACTAACTGAAAGTATTGCAGTGCTCGTAATGCATAAGCTTCTCCTACCAACTGGCTAATAGCTGTTGCATCTCCTGTAATTTCTGTTTCTTTTTCTATAACATGATTTGCATGAAAAATTATTTTATAAAAACTAGCATACGAAAAAGCTGTTGTTAATGGTGAAGCATTCGCATCGTTCCATAAATAAAGGTCCTCATATTGTTCTGAACCAACGGAACTTTTACTTAATTGTAACTCATCAGCTCTATAAGTAGTTAGAATATGATTGTTCTTTTCTGTTGCATAAGCTGTTGTTAAAAAATTTCTATAATCTTCAACAGATTTAGGAATTACTTGTCCTACTGGTTCTACGTCTAAGTAATCATCGCAAGAAACAATGCTTACTATACTAATCAATAATATATATATATGTTTTTTCATTTCTATATTTTTTAAAAAGAAAGATTAAATCCGAAAGAAATAATTTTAGGAATTGGTTGTGAATACGAACTACCAAAAGTTTCTGGATCAAAGTACCCGTCATAATCTGTTCCAAAAACAAATAGATTTCTTCCTTCTAGGTTAAAGCTTAATCTTGAAACATTTATATCTTCTAGATATTTGCTTGGAACACTATATCCAAACTTTATACTATTAACTCTGATATATGAAATTTTATCTACCCAAATATCTAAGTCTCTAAATGTATTACCTGCATCGTATGTATTATACCAGCTATACACTAAATCTGTTTCAAAGCCTGGTGTTGTACCACCTATAAAAGCTGGGTAACTTCCTGTACCTGCTTTTAAAACCTCAGTACTATAGTTATATGTTGGACTTATTTGAGTTGGGTGGTACGTAGGTGTTCTTTTTACAGTCTGATTTATGTTAAAATTGGTTGCAATACTTAAACTAAATTCTTTGTATTGGAATTTATTTATAAAACCTCCGCTAAACTCAGGGTCTCCATTACCTACATAGGTATATAAATCTCTATGTTCTTCATTTGTTAACTGGCTTCCATCAACCCCTTCTGATAGATTATAAAAATCTACCGCAGTTACCTTTTTTCCATCTTTCCAAAACAATGGTAATCCGTTACTATCTAAACCTGCTGTTTTAATAGCAAAAACTGCATTTACTCCGTACCCTAATAAAGAAGGTTTTAATTCATTATCTCTAATTTGAATCTTTTCTACTTTATTTTTATTATGTGATATATTAAAACTTGTGCTCCACTTAAAATCATCTTTTACTATATTTTTTGTGTTTATAGCCAATTCAACTCCTTTATTACTTAATGTTGCCCAATTTGTGTTAATAAAATTAAAACCAGATTCTAGAGGTATTGATTGTAATCCTATTAAATCAGAACTTTTACGATAATAATAATCTGCTGACACGTATAATCTATTATTGAATAAACCTAAGTCAAACCCTACATTTGATGATATTGTTTTTTCCCAACGTAAATCTTTGTTAGGGGCAGATATTACATTAATTCCTTGTTCAGAATTCCCTGGTAAAATAGTTTCATCTTTATAATTTCCTACTACAAAAGGAGATGTTGATTTATCTATGTTTCCTTGTACACCGTATGAACCTCTTATTTTAAGCTCATTAATAGCATCTACATCAAAAAAGCTTTCTCTAGCTACATTCCAAGAACCTGCAACTGACCATAAAGGCAAGTATCTAAACTCTGGATTTACTCCAAATAAGTTTGATCCATCATATCGTAAACTTCCAAATACTGTATACTTTCTATCATAGGTATAAGAAGCTGTTCCGAAGAAAGAAGCGTATGCATTTTCATTAATTGTTTTCTTGTATGGGTTAAACAATTCATTTCCTAAAGCTCTTTCATCTGTTATAGGTACGGTTCTTAAAGTATTTGAATTAAAACCAAATCCTTTTGTATGAATTTCAGTTCGTTTATCCTCTCTAAACTCGGTACCTAACATAACATCAACTTCATGAATATTGTTTATAGAAGTGTTGTAATTTAATGTTGTTTTCCAATTATATTGAAAAGCATCACTATTCCAGTTTTGATTAATACCTCCTTCTGGCATAAAAAAGGCATCGTTACCATCTTCATCTTGATATCTAGATCCAAATCTATATTTTCTAGTATAGTAACTATTTTTATCTCCAAATTTTTCAGTTTGGTCAAAATCAAACTGCATACCTAATTGAGTGTATAATTTTAAAGTATTATCAAACTCGTATGTAAGATCAATTATTGGTTTAATAGAATACGATGTTAATTCTTGATTCGTATTCTGTCTTTCTTCTAACGGGTTATAGCTTAAGTTTAATTCAGATCTTTCAATTAAATCAGGATCATAATTATAACTACCATCAGCATTAAATGGCGTAAAATATGGATTTACTCTTCTTGAATAATTTGCTGGATTGGTGTATGCATCAGCCCCTGTAATGTACGATGTATTTTTGTTTCTACTAGCAAAAACCGATACCCCAATATTTAATTTATCGTTTAAATCATAATCATTTTTAAAAGTAAGATTATACCTGTTTAAACCTGTTCCTTTTGTAGTTCCTTCTTCATCAAAATATCCTAAAGAGAAATAATATCTTGATTTCTCACTTCCACCAGAAAGTGTTAATCCGTATTGTTGATTTATAGCTGCTTGGTATAACTCATTACCCCAATTAGTATTTTGATTTCTTAAGTTATTGATAGCATTTTGTGCTAATGGATTTATACTTGAAAAACCATTGTTTTGAAAGTTGTCATATTCTCCATAAGCTTGTAAAATACGAGATACTCCTCCTCTTTCACTTTGGTAAGTTAAATCTGACCTACTAGCTAAACCTAATTCAAAATCTACTTTCTCAGAAGCATTCATTAAATTTAACTTATCAAAATCGGGACGTAATGTTAAGAAAGTACTTGCATTAAAGTTAACTCTCATCGTTCCTTCTTTACCTTTTTTAGTAGTAATTACAATTACTCCGTTTGCCGCTCTTGCACCGTAAATAGAAGTTGCTGAGGCATCTTTTAATATCGTAATTTCTTCAATATCTTCAGGGTTTATTCCTGCAATAGGAAAAGATTTTAAATTATCTATATTATCTTTATCTCTAAAATCTTTAGGTATATCATTTCCTTGTAAAGGAATTCCGTCTAGAACCCATAAAGGATCCGAAGAACCATTTAAAGTTGAAGTACCTCTAATTTGAATTTTAGCTGGTGCTCCTGGTGCTCCACTAGTTGGCTGAACAAGTACTCCAGAAATTTCTCCGGAAAGCATTTGATCTATATTAGCAGTACCTGCACGTTTAACATCATCTGTTTTTATTTTGGCAAACGACGATGTTATTTTTCTCTTTTCTATTTTTTGATACCCCATAACAACAACCTCTCCTAAAAGCTCTTCCTTTTCTTTTAAGGTTATTATCATGTTAGTACTTCTATTTTCTACATTTATTTTTTCAGTTTCAAAACCTATGTATGAAATTATAATATATTTTGTCTCTTTTGGCGCTTTGAATGAAAAATTACCATCAAAATCGGTAGTGGTACCAATCATAGAAGCCTGAATAACTCCATCTATATTAGTTTTATTCCCTATCATTTTAGTTGAAGCATAAATGCTAACTCCTGGCAAGGTTTCATTTCTAGCTTCATCGATAACTGTCCCACTTATTGTTTTTGTATTCTGCGCAAAAACTGAAAATGGTATAAAAAGCAGTAAGTAAATTAATTTTTTATTCATCATCTTAATTATTCAAATTATATTCTATTCTAGCTATTAAATCATTGTAGTGATTCTGAGTAGCCTTATCCCCTTTCTTTCTTTTCTTTTTCAATAATTTTAAGATTCTTTCTAATTCTGCTCTTTTATTTGAACCCGCATCTGACACTCTGGGTATGTAAGTAAAGTGTACATTTTTAAAGTTCTTATGTTCGTTTGTTAATGTTGTTTGTTTTGTTTTCTTTAATAATATGTTTCTATCAACAGTTAATACGTCTACATAATTTTTTTGAGTCATACGATCAAACATATTTATAGGTTTATTTTTAATCGTTTTTTTAAAAATGGCTTCGAAAAGTTCATTAAATAAATATTCTTCTGTAAAAACTTTTTTATCATCAGACGTTAACACTTTGTTTTCAGTAATTCGCATTAATCTATCTGTTTCAACAAGACGATAAATCATGTTTGTTTGATAGGCTCGATGCATAGAGACCGGAGAGTAAAACCGTTCACCATCTGGTGCATCTCTTACAGGGTATACTTTATGGATTAAATCAGGAGTAAACAGCCATTTTTGTGGCAAAATCGCTTTATTTATTATATACTCTAATGATTTTTTTTGAACTTCTACAGGAACTGGCACAAAGGTGTTTTTATTATCGCCATAAATAGTATTATTGATATAAATCCCTCCAATATTTGCCATAACATGATTATTGTATAGTACCCACTGATCTATTACTGCTTTATATAACTTAGATGCTCTATAATAATCTTCTCCTTCCTCCTTTGTCCATGTTAAAATGTTAGGTACAATTCTTTGTAAGTTTTTTAATCCGTACTCACTTGCTTTTACTGCATCATCACCTAAATCTTCACTTTGCGACCTTGGGTCTATAACCTTTCTTTGCTGTGGACCATAAAAATATAATGGATCATTTTCATGTTTTCTTATCCACTGGTTTAGTATTGGTAATTCTTCATGAGGTGTTTTTCCTTCTAACCAACGGTACCCCCAATTAATAGCATACTTGTCATACACTCCAATTTTCGGACTAATTTCGGTTACATTATCACCTGGTTGAGCTACATAATTATAACGAGCGTAATCCATTATAGATGGTGCAGTCCCTCCCATTTTCTTAGTAAAACTAGCTGATCTTAATGAATCTACGGGGTAACTAAATGATGCTCCCATGTTATGTTTTAATCCAAAAGTGTGCCCTACTTCATGAGATGATACAAATTTAATAGACTCCCCCATTATTTCATCTGAAAAAACATTAGCTCTTGCTTCTAGGTTTATAGGTCCTGTTTGAACACGAATCCATTGGTGTAGACCTTTCATTAAATTATGCCACCAAATGATATCTGACTCTAAAATCTCTCCACTTCTAGGGTCTACTATTGAAGGTCCCATAGCATTTTGCCTTTCTGAAGCCACGTAGGTAATTACCGAATAACGAACATCGTCAATATCAAAATCTTTATCTTCTTTGGTAACTTGTTTGACAACTACTGCGTTTTTAAAACCAGCCTGTTCGAAAGCTTTATTCCAATCATAAACTCCATTTTCAATATATGATATCCATTTTTTTGGAGTTGCAGGATCTATATAATATACTATTTGTTTTTTAGGAATCACTAACTCTCCTTTTTTATATCTTTCGATATCTTCTTTTTTGGGTTCAAGCCTCCAGCGCGTAATTAATTCTCGATGTTCTACTTCATGCTGATTATCAGAATAATAATCCATAGGTTTACTAAAATACCCTATCCTTTTATCTCCAAAACGTGGCTTCATTATGTTTGTTGGTAACAAAACTATATTGGTTGTAACTCCAATAGATAAAGGTAGTGCCGCACTTTTTCCTTCAGATACAGAAGTCGTTAAAAGAGATTTTACTACTATGTTTTTAGAAAAAGTTTTTACTTTCTCAATCTTAGACAGTTTTGTTTTAACACTACCACCTAAACCTATATTTGACAATAAATCATTAAAACTTTTGTCTTTTCCGTTAAAAACTCTATTTACTTTAATTAATGCCGATGTTTTCTTTTCGTTTTCTGACTCAATTTTAAACTCCTCTATAATAGATTCGCCAAAATTATCATGTACCGAAAGTGTAATTGCATTATTTTTGGGTGAAGTTACTCTTGGGTTAATTGTTTTTACCCAAACCTTATTTAATACTGTGTCTTTATAGAACCTAATTAATTTAGTTTCATAAGCCATCCCTTTATTTAATCCGTGTCCGTTTAGTGCGTAAGGAACTTGAGAAACTTTATTGACAATTAAAAAGTCTTTTGAGAATAATGAATCTGGGATTTCAAAGTAGATATCTTCTTTTAATCTGTAAATATTAAACAGTCCCTCTTTTTTGTTTCCCTCTTTTTGTAATTTCTTGTATGAAACTTTACTAGTACTTTTAATAGTATCTTTTTTTTCTTCTTCTTTCTTTTGTGCTGCTACCATTGTGGTAAAAAACACCAAGAATAAACTAAGTACTTTTAAATTAATGTTCTTCATTTGAGAATACCCCTTCATAAATTATGTTGTTATTAAGAAGAAACCAAATATAGAAATGAAGATGTTTGATTAAAACTAAATGAGAGTGAAGTTACTTTATAAAGGAGTGAATTTTATTATTTTGACAACAAAGGCATATAACATTTAAAATCTTCATTAAAAACCTCTGTTTTAAATGACTTTACATTATAAAATGCGTAGAAATTACTTAAATACCCTAAACCTACACTATAACTTGCTTCTTTCTTATTTTTTCTTGGATTATAATTGTTACTTACCATTATCTGGTCTTCTTCAATTAAAACTTTAATAAAAAGAGGGTTTTTCTTTGTTATTTCATTATGTTTAATAGCATTCTCAACCAATGTTTCTAATGCTAAAAAAGGAATTTTTTTTGATAAAGCTTTTCCTCCACTATGATCTACAACAGATAGATTTATACTATTACTAAATCTGATTTTTTGCAAAAAGAAATATTGCTCTAAAAAATATAACTCTTCTTTTACCGTTGCTAAATTAGCTTCTCTTTCTTTTAATAAGTACCTATAAACTTCAGATAGTTTTAGTACAAACTGTTGAGATGTTGTTTTATCTAAACCTATTAAAACATGTAAAGAATTTAGGGTATTGAATAGAAAATGAGGGTTTAATTTTTTTCGCAACTGACTTAACTGTAATCGTGCATTTTTTTGTTGATATTGTTCGTTACTTATAGCCAATCGTTTTCTTTCTTGCTCGTACTGAAGCGTTTTTAAATATTGATTCCTTAGCTGATTTCTAGAAAAAGCAAATATCAACATAAAGGTTAACAATGCTAACAAACTCATCCACAGTAAATATTGTTTAATATCGTTAACAGATTCTCTAATTGAAATATTTAAAGGGAAACTTGTTATTAAAATTAACTCAGAGTTACCTACTTGTAACACATCATAATATCTTACCACTTCTAGGTTTAAATACTCTGATTTTACTGTTACTTTTATTGGCTTATTATTTTTAAATTCACTACTCTTCGTTTTTTTAATTATGTTTTGGGGTGAAATAGTATTAAAAAATGTCTTTTCATATTTTCCTATGTAATTAGTATCTGGATGCAACACACAAACACCTGTTTTATCTGTTACAATAACATACCCTCCATAAACACTATATTTTTGTGAAAAATAACTCCAATATTTTAACAAATTAATACTGTAGCCATATACTATTGTAGTATCATCTGGTTGTTTGCTTATAATAATTTTTTGATAGTATGTAGTATTGTTTAATGTTAAAACAACCTCAAAGACTTGACTCTCTTTTTTTAATTTTCTAATTCTATGTAGCGTTTCTTCTTCAAATTTTTTTTCTCCTAAAAAAGAAGTATATATAATCTCATTTTCTTTAAAAAAATAAATAAAACTTACATCAATCATTTCCTCAGAAAAAGCTAGCTCACTATTAAAAATCAACCTATTTTTAAGTTGATCTCTCTTTAAAACAGTACTATTTTCTAAAATATTTTTTGCTCCTGAAATAAACTTATCAAACTCGTTAAAATCAAATTGCAGTACCCCTCTCTTCTCTCTTAGGTTTTGGGTTGTTGCTTCTTCTACTAACCTCTCTGCTTCTGACGTAATTTTATTTGTTATTAATTCGTATCCAATAAAAAATAACATTATTAACGATACACTTACCAGCAGGTAGTATTGATGTTTTCTTTTTTTTAATGGAAACTTCATAAGAACTAATTATCCAACCATTTTTTAAACTCTTTAATTCTTTGAGCACTCACTAAAAGCATCTCTTCTACATTTAAGTTTGGTTGTAATTCTATTTTTATACGATTATTACTGTATTTTGATATGTTATTAATCGCTGAATGCTGTAAAATATATTTCCTATTAATCTTGAAAAAGTATTTTTCAGATAGCTCTTCTTCTAAACTAGAAATTGTTCCGTCATAAAGATAACTTTCGTTATCAAAAGTAAATAAGAACAAGTATTTTCCCTGTGCCATAAAATAAGCTACATCTTCTCGTTTTATAGAAATAGATAAACTTCCTTTTGACACCAAAAAACGTTCTTTTTCTTTTTGATGCTGTATTTTGCTATTCATTTGCAATAGTAATTGCTCTAGCTTATCAGTATACCCTTTATTTTCATTAAGGTTTATGTATTTTTCTATCGCTTTGTTAAGTAACTCTTCACTATAGGGCTTTAATAAGTAGTCTATAGCAAAAAACTGAAAAGACTTGATTGCATACTCGTCAAAAGCTGTTGTAAAAATAATAGGAATTGAAATTTTTAAATTCTCAAAAATTTCAAAACTATAACCATCACCAAGGTGAATGTCACTTAAAATTAAATCACAGGTGTTTTCTTTAAGCCAAAGAATTGAATCTTCTACACTTTCCAACCGCTTTTTTACAGAAATTGGATAAGGACTTTTCTGCAATAAGTTTTCTAAAGAAGTTGCTGCTAAATCTTCATCTTCAATTATTACTACATCTAATATTTTCATTTACTTTATAGAGATTTAAGAGGGTTCTCCAAAAGTATTAAATTATTTTTATCTTTAACTAAAGGTTATGTTTATGCTAATTTATAAAACAAATAGCGTTTTCTTGTTTGACTATCATATTGTATTTTATTAATTTAGCTACGAAAAATAACACCTACACTTAGGTAAACACCTTTGTTATGAGTATTGAAAAAGAAGAAAAATAGTATGTCAGGAAAACCAGTCGCTGTTTTAGGAAGTAATCATCAATGCCCAATGTGTAGTGGATCAACACCACATGTTGGAGGCCCTATTACCAAAGGAGAATCAAATGTTTTAGTAAACGGAAAACCTGTGGCAACCATAGGAAGTGCTTGTACCTATTCTGGCCCTCCAGATGTAGTTGTTACAGGAGCTCCTAACATTCTTGTTAATGGAAAACCCGTAGCTGCTGTTGGAGATATGACAGCACATGGTGGAGTTATAATTTCTGGAGAAACCAATGTTATTATTAGCAGCGGTACAATTACACCTCCTAAAGTAGCTGCTTCAATTGAGCATATTCCTTTTCCTACAATTACCATTAAAGATCGTTTAGGAGCTTCCGTTACTGGTAATAGTAAAAAACTTAAAGAAGCTGAAAAAAATCAAGAAAAGATAAAAAAACTAGCAGAAGAAACTCAAGAAGAAAAAAGAGAAATTACCCTTACAACAACCTATCCTCTTGATGAATTAAATGAATATGCCAAACAATTTGGAGCTTCTTTTTTTATGTATGCTATGCAAGCTATTTTTGGAGAATCTGCACAAGGAAAAAACCTCCCTTTACATGCTTTTGATTATTTATATAGAGATTTAAGTGAGCAAAAGGTAGAAATGCCTGAAATAAAAATACATACCGGCAAACACCCAGAAGCAAAATACAAGTCTAGTGAAAATACAATATGGATTGCTCAATACCTTATTATAAAAGCTACAGAAGAAAAAGATATTGAAGCCATGGGAAAACTGTTTCATGCTATAATGGAAGAGTTTGGCCATTTTATTGATTGGCAATTACGAAATCATTACACTACACTTGGGGGCGATGCGAAACTTGATGAAGGTGCTGTTTTTGGCTACTGTTTAACCACATTTAATATTTTTGAAGAAGATACCATTAATTTTGGCACTGCTACTATTGATGGTACTACCTATAAGTTAAAAATAGAACTTACCGAAATTAAGCAACAAATAAACGAGCTTGTAACCCAAGAACGCATTAAAAGAGATGAACAACAAGACGACGAAGAATACTTCTCGGCAGGTAAAAAAACACTAAAACAAGCAGGCGGGTTTACCCATTATGGTATTGAAGAAGTTTTACTAGATAAAGAAATTTTAAAGAGCGCAGAAGACTTAAACTACATTTACTTAGGTAACTTATTAAGAGATTGGTCGCAATTAATTACTCCTAGTACCGAACGTTATACAAAAGACCAAAAAGACTGTATCGCCGAATCGCTTGGGCTTACAGATGAAGAAAAGAAAACTTTTTTTGGCTTAGAATTTTTAAACCCCATTAAACTTTCTAGAAAACACCTGTCTTTTGTTATAGAGCTTATTGCCTGCCACGAATTGGTTGGTGACGACTTAAAAAAAGAACAAATTGGCTCGGGTAGTGGTGATAAATGGATTGATGTAAACCCCAAAAAAATTACAGACACCGTTGCTGAAGCAACTAGCGATAGCGCTTCCATTAAACAGTGGATTGTAAGTAAAAGTGAAGACTTAGGTATAAAAGCAATTAAGTTTTCTGCAGAATATTATATCTTCAATAAATATTTTCCTAAAATTACCTCAGACTTAATTGGGGTATATCGCCCTGAAGAACATATTGACAACCCCATGGGTGCCTGTGTTGTTGACCTAGAAAAAAACGAGTTTCTCTATTGGCCTACTAACGTAGATCCTGGTATTAACAATTATTTTGGGATGAAAAATTACATTCGTAATTACGATCCTGAAAAAAATAACAACGAAGCTTTTAAAACTACTGAAAACGGTGTAAAACCCCAAACACAAAAACTAACAACTGCTAGTGCTTATTTAACAACACAGTTACAAAAAAGCTTTGCAGCACATAAACAAGGAAATAAAAAACTATCCTTACTACATTTTGGTAACGCTATGCATACCATTGAAGACTATTTTGCGCACTCTAATTTTGTAGAACTATCTTTAATTAAATTAGGGTATAGTGAGGTAATTCCTTGGGTAAACCGTAACGATCCCAAAGCGAAAACTTTTAATAAAACACCACGTACGGTAGATGCTTTTGACAACCGTCTTGAAAACGAAAACTATTTTGATAGTAAAACAAAAATTGACGATTACAGTCTCGATAAATTATACACCACTTATCCAGAAGCCAAAAAACCTATTTTAAAAAATAAACATTCTTTTTTGTTTGAAAAAGGAGGCGCAGCATATGAGTTTATCTACAAAAAACTCACAATTCCTCTTAGTGGCGAATTGCATATTTTAAGAGGAGCTACCTATATAAAAGATAAAAAACGCGCGGGTGATTATATAAACCATTTACCTATAGTTACGGGTAAATTTGGTACGTTAGATATGATTCACTCACTTTCCGATAAAATAGAAGGTATGTTTAAAACCAAATCGTTTTCTTGGAAAGACGCAATATCATCTGAATGGGAAGGAAAACCCGTAGTACGAATTATAGATTTATTGGTACTTACTGTTTTAACTGATTTAAAATACGCACAAGAAACAGAAGATCCTAAAAACAAAAAACACAAAGGAGTAAATTATGCTACCATTATAGAGTTTTATGAGTACGTTATTACCTTTAGGGGCGTTGTATTAGGAGTACTAGAAAAAGCGAAAAGAGGAAAAGGTTGGTTAGCTGTGGGTGCTTGGATACTAATATCTATAATAAACATCTTAGAAAAAGCGTTACTGAATGTAGTTAAAAAAACAATACAATATATTATACACGGTATAGCTATTGGCATAAGAGAAACACAAAACTTACAAAAATTAGATACCAACCCTACCCATACACAAATTGCCAAAGACGAAATGGAACATCCCCTACATCTATTAGCAGGGAATTTGGCGCGAATTGCAGTTGCTGATATTGGTATGCAGTATGAAAAATTTAAACTTGGATTTACTACTAGTGATAATGTACTCAATATTGCTAGAGAATATTTATCACATCCTGCTGATGTAGATTGGATGAATGTAACCACTATGAAGTGGGCAAGTACTCATATAGGTAAGATAAAAGATTCTGAGAACAAAGGCTATCTCGACGCTTTTCAAAAAAAGCACCACGAACATATTGAAAAGTTAAAGGATAGTAGCTACAAAATTTTAGAAGAAATTTCAGAAGGAATGGAAGAGTTAAAAAAATTGTATGAAAAAGCAAAAGATATGGAAGAAGATTTAAAAATATCGAAAACCATAAACGAACAATTAAACAACATTAAAAAATTATTTAAGTAACTATGTACAAATATTTATCGTACCTCTTAATTATTGGACTGTTTACCCAATGTAACGGACAAACAAAAAAAAATAATATGGAAGCTAACAGTATAAAAAATCAACTTAAACACTTTAACAACCAACAACATCGTTTAGAGTTTAAAGAAGAAAAACTATTTTACAACAACCAGCATGTCAAACTAGACCAAAACATGGCATACTACGAAGCTATTTTTGGTAAGGATTATGATACAAAGAGATACGGAACAATTATTCGTTACAAAAACATTCCCATATCTATGAACAAAGGCATTGACGACCAAGTAGACAACATTCGCATAGAACTGTATTATTACAACCAAGAAATGCTTAATCATAAATCAGATAACGAAACTTGGGGGTTTCCTCCTAAAATTTTAGATAACGATTATATGTTAATTGACGGTGTACCTCTTAATAAAGACACCGATATTGAAGCTTTTAACAGACTACTGGCAAAGGCAAAAAAAAGAACGTTTAAACAAAAGTTTGAAGGAGCAAATTCTGTTCAAAGAGGTTATTTAGGAGATAAAAACATATACGTATCATTTGGAGAATTATCTAATTTAGATTTTATTATGTATAGTGATGGTGCGACAACTTCTGATTAGAAAACATTTTGTTATGAAAAAAATTTTTATATTATTTTGCGCCATTATGTGCACCCAGTGCAACGGACAAAACAAAGAAGCTAACAGTATAAAAAATCAACTTAAACACTTTAACAACCAACAACATCGTTTAGAGTTTAAAGAAGAAAAACTTTTTTACAACAACCAGCATGTAAAACTAGACCAAAATATGGCGTACTACGAAGCCATATTTGGAAAAGATTATTTGGTTAACGATCGAGGTAGAATTATAGATTATAAAAACCTCCCCATTTCTATGAATAAAGGTATTGACGATCAAGTAGACAACATTCGTATAGAACTGTATTATTACAACCAAGAGATGCTTAATCATAAATCAGATAACGAAACGTGGGGGTTTCCTCCTAAAATTTTAGGTAACGATTATATTTTGATTGATGGTGTACCTCTTAATAAAGACACCGATATTGAAATCTTTAACAAAATACTTGCCAAAACAAAAAAAAGAACGTTTACACAAAAATTTGAAGGAGTTCCTGCCGTAGAAAGGGAATATTTATCTATTGAGTCTCCTTTAGAGAATATACATATATCATTTGGAGAATTATCTAATTTAGACTTTATTATGTATAGTGATGGTGCAACAACTTCTGATTAAAAAACAGCTATTAGTACTATGAAAAAACTTTTTATTTTCTTTTGTGTCATTGGGCTACTTACTCAATGCAACGGACAAACAAAAAAAAATAATATGAAAGCTAACACTATAAAAAATCAACTTAAACATTTTAACAACCAACAACATCGTTTAGAGTTTAAAGAAGAAAAACTATTTTATAATGACACGCATGTAAAATTAGACCAAAATATGGCGTACTACGAAGCTGTTTTTGGTAAAGATTATACAATTAACTCAATTGACATTGTAGTTTATAATAACCTCCCCATTTCTATGAATAAAGGTATTGACGATCAAGTAGACAACATTCGTATAGAACTGTATTATTACAACCAAGAGATGCTTAATCATAAATCAGATAACGAAACTTGGGGGTTTCCTCCTAAAATTTTAGATAACGATTATATGTTAATTGATGGTGTACCTCTTAATAAAGACACCGATATTGAAACCTTTAACAGACTACTTATTGATGCTAAAAAAAGAACGTTTACACAAAAGTTTGAGGGGGTTAATGCAGTTGTTAGACAATACTACAAACCTGATAGTTATGGTGAAACCATTTCAATATCCTTTGGAGAACTATCTTCTTTAGACTACGTATCCTATAGTGATGGTTCTACCAGTTCTGATTAAAAATTAAATAGTATCCCTATGAAAAAACTTTTTATTTTCTTTTGCGCCATTATATGCACCCAGTGCAACGGACAAACCAAAGAAGTCAACAGTATAAAAAATCAACTTAAACACTTTAACAACCAACAACATCGTTTAGAATTTAAGGAGGAAAAACTATTTTATAATAACACACATGTAAAACTAGACCAAAATATGGCGTACTATGAAGCTATTTTTGGTAAAGATTATATTCTTGGTGATTCATACGGAGATATAATTAAATACAACAACATTCCCATTTCCATAAACAAAGGTGCCGATGACATTATTGACAACATTCGTATTGAACTGTATTATTACAACCAAGAAATGCTTAATCATAAATCAGATAATGAAACGTGGGGGTTTCCTCCTAAAATTTTAGATAACGATTATATGTTAATTGACGGTGTACCTCTTAATAAAAACACCGATATTGAAGCTTTTAACAGACTACTTATTGATGCTAAAAAAAGAACGTTTACACAAAAGTTTGAGGGGGTTAATGCAGTTGTTAGACAATACTACAAACCTGATAGTTATGGTGAAACCATTTCAATATCCTTTGGAGAACTATCTTCTTTAGACTACGTATCCTATAGTGATGGTTCTACCAGTTCTGATTAAAAATTAAATAGTATCCCTATGAAAAAACTTTTTATTTTCTTTTGCGCCATTATATGCACCCAGTGCAACGGACAAAACAAAGAAGCTAACAGTATAAAAAATCAACTTAAACACTTTAACAACCAACAACATCGTTTAGAGTTTAAAGAAGAAAAACTATTTTATAATGATACACATGTAAAGCTAGACCAAAATATGGCGTACTATGAAGCCATATTTGGAAAAGATTATTTGGTTAACGATCGAGGTAGAATTATAGATTATAAAAACCTCCCCATTTCTATGAATAAAGGTATTGACGATCAAGTAGACAACATTCGTATAGAACTGTATTATTACAACCAAGAAATGCTTAATCATAAATCAGATAATGAAACGTGGGGGTTTCCTCTTAAAATTTTAGATAACGATTATATGTTAATTGACGGTGTACCTCTTAATAAAGACACCGATATTGAAGTTTTTAACAGAATACTGGCAAAGGCAAAAAAAAGAACGTTTACACAAAAGTTTGAAGGAGTTCCTGCCGTAGAAAGGGAATATTTATCTATTGAGTCTCCTTTAGAGAATATACATATATCATTTGGAGAATTATCTAATTTAGATTTTATTATGTATAGTGATGGTTCTACCAGCTCTAATTAAAAATTAAATTTACTATATAAAACCATTAAGTATGGTTGAGTCAACCATAAAAACTAAATAAATACTATGAAAATTATTAATTTACTCTTATCAATTTGTTTTGTGTCCTGCATGTCACAACAAAAACTAACTAAAGAAGAATATTTAAATGTTATAACTGTTAGTCTTATAAATAATTTTGATACTAATTTTTTAAATACTATAATTCAAGAACAAAAAACTTCTACTTCATTTAATAAAATCAATAGCACTATAGACAAAAGCTTAAAAGAACTTGAAAGCCTAGAGGATATAAAAAATGATTTTGGTCTTAAGCATGAAAGCATTCAAATACTTTTATCTTTTAAAAAATTTGTAAAAGAAAGTCAGCTATTGATTTCGAAAATAGAACAACAGAATAATGAATCTATGTCTGATGTCAATACAGACAGTATTAACACAGAAATTAACAAGCTAGGTGAAAGTTTCTCTGAATCCAAAATATTGATTGACGATTTTTTAGAAATGATGAACAAATACGAAGATTTTAATCAAAAAGTTTTAAAATTCTGTAAATTTCATAAAGTAAAAATACCAGATTATGTACGAAACTAAAATAGTTTACTACAACACATAACACTGTCCAAAAAAGAATGAAGCTTTAAAAATGATATAGTTATATTTTTAAAGAGTAGTAGTACAGTTATAAAAGATAAATTACAACACTCGCTTTGCTTTAATAAAAGCACGTTTCCAATAATTCTCATGTAGTGAGGTTACAATTACCCCTCGTGATGTAGTTGAGTGTATAAAACGAATATCTCCATTATCTACAGAAGTTACCAACCCTACATGATTTACTCTTCCTCTTTTTCTTGAGGTTTTAAAAAATAACAAATCTCCTCTTTGAACTTCTCGTAAAGAAATATTTTCTCCTTGTAAATACATTTGATGAGACGTTCTTGCGATAGGCATGTTTCGTTGCTTAAACGAAGTAAAAATCAATCCTGAACAATCCATTCCTCTTTTTGTCATTCCTCCAAAACGATATGGCACACCTTTATAAGTAACTGCTGTCCATACTATTTTATCTGCAACTGTAACTTTACTTGACGATTTAGTTGTTGCTAAATGTGTCTTTTTCTTAACTTTTGCTACTTTTTTTGTTCTTGTTTGGTATGTATTACTTACATTTTTTGATGACCCACAAGAAATCATTAAAAATGATACTATACATATAAATAAGATTTTTTTTATCATGCTATTCTTTACTTTTTAATCCAGCAACAATCGACTTCGCTGTTTTTTCGGAGGCTCCTTTACCTCCTAATTTTTGCTCCAAATCAAAGTATGACAAAAATAATTTCTGACGATGCTCTGATTCTAAAATACGTGTTAATTCGTGCTCTAAATTCTCTTTGGTAAAATCATTTTGTATCAACTCTTTTACCACTTCTCTATCCATTATTAAATTTACTAACGATATATATTTTAATGTTATTATTCGCTTAGCTATTTGATAAGAAATATTACTTCCTTTATAGCACACTACCTGAGGCACTTTAAACAAAGCTGTCTCTAAAGTTGCTGTACCTGAAGCCACTAAAGCAGCATGTGAAACACTTAACAAATCATAAGTCTTATTATTGATGAATTTCACATTCATATCTCCAATAATTTCTTTGTAAAACTCATACGATTGACTTGGTGCTCCTGCCACTACAAACTGATACTGTGGAAAATCTTTTACCAATGAAAGCATTACCGATAGCATTTTTGTTATTTCCTGCTTTCTACTTCCTGGTAACAGTGCTATCACCTCTTTATGACCCAAGTTGTATTCTTTTCTAAACTTTTCGATAGAAACTTGTTCCCTTCCTGCAATTCCATCAATTAAAGGATGCCCTACAAAACGAACATTATAACCATGTTTTTTGTAAAACTCTTTTTCAAACGGAAGAATAACAAACATTTGATCAATGTCTCGCTTAATATCTTTTACTCTGCCCGCTCTACTTGCCCAAACTTGAGGTGAAATATAATAGTTGGTTCTAAAACCTTGTTTTTTTGCCCACTTAGCTATACGAAGGTTAAAACCTGAGTTATCAATAAAAATTATTACATCAGGGTTAAATTGAGTAATATCTTTTTTACAAAAAGAAATCATTCCTAAAATCTTTCGTAAATTCATCAACACCTCAACAAAGCCCATAAAAGCACGCTCTTTGTAATGCTTAACAAGTGTACCGCCAACTTCTTGCATTAGGTCACCTCCCCAAAAACGAATGTCTGCTTTCGGATCTTCCTTTAACAAGGCCTTCATCAAATTAGCTCCGTGCAAATCACCCGAAGCTTCACCTACAAGAATGTAATATTTCATGTATTAAAATTAGAAAAACTTTAAAAATGCTGTTAATAAAGCTACAGCAATTGTAGTTATTAATACTCCTCTCGCTCTATAGTCTTGTTTTTTCTTTAAAAACACCCAAAAAACAAATAAGTTAGGTATTGCTGCCAGAGCTATTACAGACCCTAATACGCCTCCTTCTCTTATTTTAGAGATCGTTTCTGAAATACTGAGTTCTGAAATGTACTCTAAATAAATAAAGAAGCCGCAAGTTGTTGCCAACAATGAGACTATGATTCCTATTAGTATTTCTTTTTTTATATGTCCCATGTGTGTAACTTTTGAATTGCGTGATGCGCTGTCATATCAAATTGAACAGGCACTACCGATATAAAACCATTTTCTAATGCCCAAATATCAGTATCTTGTCCTTTATCTCTATTAATAAACTCTCCTGAAAGCCAATAGTACTCTTTACCAAACGGACTTTTACGTTTATCAAACGTTTCTTTCCAATAACCATTCGCTTGTCTGCATATACGAACCCCTTTAATTTCGTCTTCTTTTAACTTCGGAATGTTTACATTTAAAATTACACCATCTGGTAATCCGTTTAATAAAACATTCAACGCTATTTTTTCTATAAACTTACGTGCAGCTCTAAAATCAGCATGCCAATCAAAATCTAACAACGAAAAACCTATTGCAGGAATTCCTTCAATTCCTGCCTCTACTGCAGCACTCATTGTCCCTGAATAAATAACATTAATTGATGAGTTTGCTCCATGATTAATTCCTGAAACACATAAATCGGGTGTACGGTTTAAAATCTCATTCTTTGCCATTTTAACACAATCTGCTGGTGTACCAGAACAACTATATTCAATTTGCGGACCTTCATCAATGGTTATAGGATTACAATGCAACACGTTATTCACCGTAATTGCATGTCCCATTCCACTTTGTGGACTATCAGGAGCCACCACTACTACATCTCCTATTTTATTCATAATTTCAATCAACATTCGAATACCAGGAGCTGTAATTCCGTCATCGTTCGTAACTAAAATCAAAGGTCTATCTTGCATAGTAAGTAAGTTTTACAACAAATGTAACATAAAAATTGGATTCTTTTTTTAACATTTTGTAAAGACAAATTGGTTCATTTTATGTGTAAAATTGTGGTAATCAAACCCAAGCATTATGGTACGGATTATTGTTTATATAACTATTTTTATAATTTCTTCTTTTTTTTCAATCATTTCAGCACAAAACGTCCCCACAATACCATGTAACGAAATAGATTATACCCAATTTGATTTTTGGGTCGAAAATGGGAATATTTATAACACTGAAGGAGAATTAATTGGTAATAACAACGTTATAAAAATGCCAAATGCTTGTGCTGTTCAAAAAATTGGAACTCAAAAACATTTAAAAGAAAAATAATTAGTTACAATTATTACAATAAATTTACATGGACAAAAAATTAAGATGGTTCTGTAACTCAAGTTTAGAGTTTTCTTAATGAAAGATGATAAAAAGATTAAAGAAGTTTTTAGAGGCATTTATAAAAAGTAATAATGTTAAAAAATTGGCATTATTTTAGTAGCTTAGCAACACAACGACTCAACACAAATTAAAAAGACAGAAGGTTTTATGAAGACGAAGTTTATTATACCATTTTTAGCAATCACACTTTTATTTTCTAATTCTGTTAGTTCAAATACAGTTCCTAACAGCGATCCAGAAAAAGATCGTGTAATTGTTTACGTTTTAAAAAATATTTTAAGTAGATATCATTACGTTCAAAAAAACTTAAATGATGATTTTTCTGAGCATGTATATACTACATTTATTGATGGATTAGATCCTAGTAAACGTTATTTTACTCAAGAAGATTTAAAAGAGTTTTCTCAATACAAATATCAAATCGACAATCAATTAAAAGAATCTAACATTGATTTTTACAAATTGGTGTATAAACGTTTTTTAGAAAAGATGGAATCAGGTAAAAAGACCTATCGTTCTTTATTAAAACAACCTTTCAATTATAAAAAGAAAGAGGTTATTGATGTTGATTATGATAAGGTTCCGTATGCTAAAAACGAAACTGAATTGATCAATTATTGGAGAAAACAATTAAAATTATCGATTTTAAGTAATATTGAAGATGCTGAAAATCAACAGAACGAAAAATTTAAAAAAGATAAAATCTTTAAAAAGAAAAGCTTTAAAGAATTAGAATCTGAAGCAAGAAAAAAGGTCTTAAAAAATATGGATGACTTGTACATGCGTATTGGTGAACTTGAGAATTCTGATTGGTATTCTACTTTTTTAAACAGTGTTGTTAGTGGTTTTGATCCGCATACAACCTACATGTCTCCTCGTATTAAAACACGTTTCGACCAAGAAATGTCTGGTAAACTAGAGGGTATTGGAGCTCGTTTACAAAAAAAAGGAATTTACACTCATGTTGTTGAGTTAATTTCTGGGGGACCTGCTTGGAAACAAGGTGAATTAGAAGCTGACGATATTATTTTAAAAGTTGCACAAGGTGATGAGGAGCCTTTAGATATTGTTGGAATGCGTTTAGATGATGCCATAAAATTTATCAAAGGAAAAAAAGGGACAGAAGTTCGTTTAACCGTAAAGAAAAAAATTGATGGATCTATTAAAATTATTCCAATTATTAGAGATGTGGTTGAGCTTGAAGAAACTTTTGTGAAGTCGAGTATTGTTGAAAAGAATGGTAAAAAATACGGAGTTATCAACCTTCCGAGATTCTATATAGATTTTAATGACTTGAGCCGTAGAGATGCTGCCAAAGACATGGAAAAAGAAATTGAACGTTTAAAAGAAGAAGATGTTCAAGGTTTAATTGTTGATTTACGTGACAATGGTGGTGGGTCATTAAAAACAGCTATTGAAATTGGTGGTTTATTCATTAACAAAGGACCAATTGTTCAAGTAAAATATCGTGGTGAAGATCCTTTGGTAAAAGCTGATACTGATCCAAAAATTCAATGGGAAGGACCTTTGGTAGTAATGGTAAATGAATTTTCTGCTTCTGCTTCTGAAATTTTTGCTGCTGCTATGCAAGACTATAAGCGTGGTGTTATAATTGGAGGTAAACAAACTTATGGTAAAGGAACTGTACAAAACGTGTTACCTATAAACCGCTTTTACGAACAGTATCCTAACGATTTAGGGGCTTTAAAAATGACGATTCAAAAGTTTTATAGAATTAATGGTGGTTCTACTCAAATTGAAGGAGTTTATTCTGATATTTCTTTACCTACCCGATATAGTTATATGGATTTTGGGGAGCGTGATTTAGATGGCGCTTTACCTTGGGATAAGGTACAACAAGCAAAATATACCGCTACTAATTCTTACAGTAATTTTGCTGATGTAGTTTACAACAGTAAGCAACGTGTTATGAATAACAATAGGTTTAATAAAATAAACGACTACGCTAAGTGGTTAAAGAAAAACCAAGATGAAAGAGTGTATTCTTTAAACTACGACACCTTTAAAAAAGAAAGTGAAACAAAAACTAAAGAAGGAAAACAGTTTAAAGATATTTTTAAGTTTGATTCTAACTTAACATTTGTATCTCCTAAATACGAATTAAATTTATTTAAAAAGGATACTGTTTTAGAAGGAAAGCGAGTTGCATGGCATAAAAATCTTCAGAAAGATATTTATGTAAATGAAGCGCTAAACGTACTAAGCGAATTAAAAATGAACAACAATCATGTTGCTGTAAAACATTAAAAAAAGGGTTCTTTCGAACCCTTTTTCTTTTTTACTCATTTTATGTTAAAGAACACTTTTTTAAACTTGTTGGCTACTTGCTCAAACGATAATAGCTTCAATATTTTATTGTGGCAAGAAATAGAAGAGCATTATACCAGTAAAAAAAGACATTATCACACATTAGAACATCTTGAAAACTTACTTTTTCAATTAACTCCTATAAGAACCAAAATAAGTAGTTGGAACACAATTCTTTTCACGCTATTTTATCACGATAGTATCTACAGCTCTTTAAAGAGCAATAATGAAGAAAAAAGTGCAGAATTAGCTTACAAAAGAATGAATCAACTTTCAGTTCCTAAAGAAATTATAGACAATTGTTATGCTCAGATTTTAGCAACTAAATCTCATAAAAACTCCGAAGATTTAGATACCAACTACTTTACTGATGCGGATTTATCTATCTTGGGGCAAGACTGGGAAGTATATACCCAGTATTACAAAAATGTTCGAAAAGAATATGCTCTTTACCCTAATTTAGTTTATAACTCAGGGCGTAAAAAAGCACTACAACATTTTTTAACAATGGAAAATATATTCAAAACCGAATATTTTTATCAAAAGTTCGAAGAAACTGCTCGCAAAAATATTCAACGAGAAATTGAGTTATTATAATAATTCAATTTTAACGACCAATCCTTCATTAGAACGGACATTAAACACTGTTTCGTCCTCAAAAATCAAGTATTGTCCCTTAACACCCACCAATTTCCCTGTATATGTTTCTTCTTTTTCTAAATTTAAACTTTTAGGTTTTTTAGGAAATTTTTCAACAGGAAACTGAATATTAGTTTCAGTATTATTGGCTATATAATATTCTTTTGCTTCATCAGGAATAAATTCTTTTAGTTTTTCTCGCCACTCCACCAAGTTTTCATCCTTAATATCATTTTTCAACATGGTTCTCCAATTTGTTTTATCAGCTACATGTTCTTTTAAAGCTACCTCGGTAATTCCTGCTAAATAACGATTAGGTACTTCTACAATCTCAATAGCTTCATGTGCTCCTTGATCTATCCAACGAGTCGGAACTTGTTGCTTTCTCGTCACCCCTACCTTTACATTGCTGGAGTTTGCTAAATACACAATATGCGGTTGTAACTGTACCTTTTTTTCATATTCTAAATCCCTATCTTCCTCTCCTAAATGCGCTTTACTCAATTCAGGACGCATAATCCAATCTCCTGCAGTTGGAATTTCAAAAAAGCATTTTTTACAAAATCCTTGACGATATATTTTTTTTTCTAAATGGCAATTTAAACACTCGTAAGTAACAAAACTTAAGGTTAACTCTTTATTCAATAACTGGTTCATATTCAAAAAATCAGCCCCCATGTTTAAATAATATTGAACTGTGCTTAAATTTTCAGTGGGCATTTTTTTTAAAACTCCTTGGTACTGCATGTCTTAAATTTTGTTACATTTAGCTTCACAAAATTACAGTAAAAAAATTGAATTAAGAGTTAATCTATGACGTTTCCATTTATAAATTCAATCATTTCTTGGTTCCTAAAAAAGCGCAAACATCAAGTAGAGCTATTTTTAAAATACCCCATTGATGTTCAAAATGAGCTATTACTAAAGCTTGTAAGTGCTGCTAAAAATACTGAGTTTGGGAAACAACAAGATTTCTCTTCTATTAAAAATTATACTGACTTCGCTAACAGTGTTCCCATTCAACGTTATGAAAGTATTGAACCGCTTATTGAACGTTGTAGAAAAGGAGAGCAAAACTTATTTTGGCCTACGCCTATACGTTGGTTTGCAAAATCAAGTGGTACTACTAATGCAAAAAGTAAGTTTATCCCTGTAAGTGATGAAGCCATTGAGTATTGTCATTTTAAAGCAGGAAAAGACATGTTATGTTTATATATAAACAATAACGAAAACGCAAAGCTTTTTACTGGTAAGGGACTACGTTTAGGTGGAAGCTCAGCTGTATATGAAGATAACAATACTTACTTTGGTGATTTATCGGCCATAATCATTGAGAACATGCCTTTTTGGGCAGATTTTAGCTCTGCTCCAAGACAAGAAACTGCATTGATGGGTGAATGGGAGGCAAAAATGGAAGCTATTATTAACGAAACCATTCATGAAAATATTACAAGCTTAGTTGGTGTTCCTTCATGGATGTTGGTTTTATTGAATAGAGTATTAGAAAAAACTGGTAAGGATAATATTTTGGAAGTATGGCCTAATTTGGAGGTTTACTTTCACGGAGGAATAAACTTCAACCCATACAGAGAACAGTATAAGAAACTCATTCCAAGAGACGATTTTAAATATTACGAAACTTATAATGCTTCCGAAGGTTTTTTTGCTATTCAAGACAGAAACAATTCCGATGAAATGTTACTCATGCTAGACTATGGGATTTTTTATGAGTTTATTCCTATGAGTGACTATAATGGAGAAAACTCTGTAGCAATTCCTCTTTCAGAAGTAAAAAAAGATGTTAATTACGCCATTATTATTACCACTAATGGTGGTTTATGGCGTTATTTAATTGGTGATACTGTTAAGTTTACCTCAACCAAACCTTATCGTGTAAAAATTACAGGACGTACTAAACACCATATCAATGTTTTCGGTGAAGAGTTAATTATTGAAAATGCTGAAGATGCTTTAAAAGTAGCGAGTGATAAAACCAACTGTGAAATTAAAGAATACACTGTTGGCCCTATTTTTATGAATGGTAAAGAGAATGGTGCCCATGAATGGATTATTGAGTTTAAAAAAGCTCCTGAAAACCTTACCGTTTTTACTGAAGAGTTAGATAATGCTTTAAAAAACTATAATTCTGACTATGAAGCTAAACGTTATAATAATATGACTTTAGCAATGCCTAAAATACATCAAGCTCGTGAAGACTTATTTTACGATTGGATGAAAGAAAAAGGAAAACTTGGTGGACAACATAAAATTCCTCGTTTATCAAATAATCGTGATTTTGTTGAAGAACTTTTAAAATTATAAGCGCTCTATTCTATTTTAATTTTAATAGGTAACTGATATTTCGTCACTACAGGAATCCCTCTTTTTGTAGCTGGACTTATAATTGGTAATTTTTCTATTGCCAACTTTATTATGCTATCTAATTCTGGTAATTGATTGATAACAACATCAGAAGTAGTGACCTTTCCTAAAACAAACTTTCCCTCTTTATTAATCAGAATATCAATTAAAACTTCTTCATCTAGGCTATTTTTAGTGACAAAGTTATATTCCTTTAAACTCGCTGTTACTCTTTTATGAATTTCATCCCTAAAACAACTAACTCTATCTTCTTTAAGTAAGTTTTTGCATTTACTAAAAGAAGGAGACTCATCTACTTTTGTAAAATCAACTACTGTATCTACAACTTGAGCGCTATCCTTTTTTGAGTATGAAAAAAAGTCGCAAGAAAAACATAGCAAAGCACAAACTAAAAAAGTCACATAGCGAAAACTCATCTTGTTGATTTTAAGATGAATATACAAAATTAAATACTATTGTAAAATCTCTCCTTGTAAGAAATAGTACTTTTTAATTTCTTTTAGTCGCGTTTTTGCATATTTCGTTAAAACTGAATCTTTTCTTTCAAAACGATTTATATAATTTTTATAGTGTTTATAAGCTATTCTTTTATCTTTATAATAATCCTCGCTAGTTTTAGCTAATTGATATAAAGCCTTATAATTTTTCCTATTTTCCTCAAAAGCTTTTTTATATGATTTAAGTTCTTCTTTAGGGTTACCTAATTCTTTATAGACTCTTGCTAATTGATAATATTCAACATCTCTGGGTTCTTTACCAGCAAAAGTTGCCACCATATAGTCTAACTGGGCTTTGTAAAATTTTTTCTTTTCAAAATTAATATCACCTAGATAGGTATATGCTTTAAAATCTGATTTATCTATTCTTATGGCCTTATTAAAATACTTTTTTGCCTCTTCGTATTTCTTTAGATTAAAATAACTACGCCCTAGCATTTTTTGCGTGTAATGTTCGTTGGGTTCCAAAGTATCTAATCGTTGTAAAAATTGAATAGCTTCTGTAAACTTTTCTTCTCTATATAAATTATTGATTTTTAACTTATTCAAATTAATATGATTCGGATCTACCGCCAAACCTCTATTTATAAAAATATTTGCTGAATCTTTATCGTGTAATAAAGTATAGGCTAATGCTAAGTGGTGAATAGATTTAATGTGGGTTGTATCATTTTTATAGGCTTCTAAAAAACTATTTATTTTTAGATTTCTCTTTTTTAACATTCCATAAGCAACTCCTAACCGGTAATGGTAATTTGCATTCGTACTATCTTGTTGAATGATGTTCTTAAAAATATCTATTGCTTTGGCTGGTTGTTTTGTTTGTGCGTACAATTTCCCTAGCTGATACTTAATAAGTAAGTTTTCAGCATCATTATTTATAACACCTTCATAAACATCAATAGCTTTTTGTGGTTTTTTCTCTTTTTTATAAGCTTTCGCTAACTTTACTTTTACTGAGTAATTATCCTGTAATTCTAATGCCTTTTCATAATATAAAGAGGCTTTTTTATAATTATCAATTGAAGCATAAATTGATGCTACCTTTGAAGTTGATTGAAATGTAGACGGCAACTCCTGTAACTTTAATAACGCTGTTTGATAGCGTCCTATATTCACTAAACTATCAATAGTTTTAAAAGTCGAAACTTGCGCTTCGACTTTTAGAAATACTATTACGAAAACAATAAGTAAAATTTTATTTCTCACGTTTCTATTTTTGATATTATTCGTTGGTTGTTGGTGACCAAGATACTTAATTTATTGGATGTTAAATGTGATGGGTAATGTATAGCCTACTCGTACCTTTTTCCCTCTTTGCTCTCCTGGCTGCATTTGTGGCAATTTTTGTACCAATTCTTCGGCATACTGTTGTAGTATTGAATGTGGTGCTCTTGCCTTTACATCAATTACGTTACCTTCTTTATCAATTTTAAATTGAACATAAAGTCTTTTCTTACCTGAATCTAAACCTAATTCATTTGCTATAGATGTATCAAAATTCTCTTTTACAAACTCCTGTAAACTTCTATTAAAACAATCTTTATCGCCTTCAGCACATCCTGGGAAAGTTGGTACTTTTTCTAAAAGTGAAAAAGGTATACTTCCACCTTTATCAACCATTTCCTTTATTTTTATTTTAACTAAGTCATAAGCTATAATCTTCCTATTACTTGTTCCTTTATATACTTTAACTCCCAACACTGAACCCTCGTCCTCTAAACTCTCTTTAAGAGCTAAAAACTCATTCTTCTCTTCTTCAGACAAATCATTAATTGACAATTCTTTACCTAAGTCTATCTTCTCTCCAAAGTAACGATCTAAATACGTACTTTTTTCTCCTTTAACTGAAGTAATTTCTCCATCTTTACTGTTATAAATTGTTACTAATTCTTTTTTCGCAATAGCTTCACTACTTTTATTCTCGTCTGAGCAAGCCGTATATAAAATCATGCTTCCTAAGAGTGGAATTAACAACAAATACTTTAGTTGTTTTACTTTTTTTGATTGTGTTTTCGTCATCATAATAATTCGTTTTTTGATTAATGAATGTTTATAAAATTGATTAATGAATGAAATATGCTCGACCTGAAAAATATCAGAGAGTAAATGGTTGATATAATTTTCTTTTTGGTCAGATTTACTAGCAACAGCATCTGAAATATATTCATGAACTAACGATATACGACTCTGATACACATACACCATAGGATTAAACCACATAACTATTTTCAAAAACTCAAAAAACAATAAATCTATCGTATGCTTTTGGTCACTATGCACTAACTCATGCTGAATGATTTTTTCTCTTTTTGGAGAAGAAATGTCATTTCCTAAAAAAATATAATTGAAGAATGAAAACGCCTTCGTTTCTTTTGGCAATAAAACCAACTTATAATTTTCTTTTCTTGCAACGCCATATTGTAAAACTAATCGGACGATGCGCTCCAGCTTTACTAAAAACACTACAAAAAAGAAGATACAACCACTCCAAAACAATATCTCTAAATAATTGAAGGATTGATACCAAGCAGCTTTTTCAATCACTTTTTGTGGAGATAAAACTACTTCTGGTAATAAAATATAGTACTCTTGCGGCACCGCTTTTTGAACTGTAGAAATTTTTAACAATGGTAATATGAAAGAAAGTATTGCTGTACCTAACAAATACCATCTGTTTTTTACAAAAAAGGTTTCTTTACTTAAAAAGAAATCATACACTGCTACAAAAAGTACTTGAAATAATATGACTTGAATGATATAATTAATCATGGCTTCTTGTTTTTATTCACCTCTTTTAAAATACTTTCTAATTCTTGAATATCCATTTTGTTTTCTTTCATAAAAAATGATACCATACTCTTAAATGACCCTCCAAAATAACCATTCATTAACTTGTGCAAACTCTCATTGCTATACTCTGACTTTTCCACTAACGGATAATACACATAACCTCTACCCTTTGGCTCATGCCCTACAAATTCTTTAGTCTCCAAAATTCTTATAATAGTTGAAACTGTATTGTATGCTGGTTTTGGTTCTGGTAATTCTATTATAACTTCTTTTACTGAAGCTTTTTTCAACTCCCATAACACCTGCATTATTTGCTCTTCTGCCTTCGTTAATTGTTTACTCATTATATATTTTTATGAAATGTTCTGAAACAAATATAACTAAAAAATTAGTTTAAACTAATTTTTTAGTTAATAAATATGTAACAAAGCTTTCTTATCTTCGTCTTATCTATAAAAAAGTTAATGGATATATTTTTAGTTATACTCGGTTTTGTATTTGCTTGTTTAGGGATTATTGGTTCATTTTTACCAGTGTTACCTGGCCCTATTACTAGCTGGGTAGGTTTGTTATTATTACACTTAACAGAAGCTATCCCTCAAAATTGGACATTTTTAGGAATCACTTTAGCCATTGCTGTCATTATATTTTTTCTTGATTATTTTATTCCAGCTATGGGGACCAAACGTTTTGGAGGTACGAAATATGGAGTATACGGTACTACTATTGGTTTAATTATTGGATTACTCTCTCCTATTCCTTTCGGGATTTTAATTGGCGCTTTCGTAGGTGCTTTGGTTGGTGAATTAATTTATGATAGTAAAGATACTAACAGAGCTATCAAGGCATCATTTGGTGCCTTTTTAGGTTTTTTAGCTTCTGCAACTATTAAGTTTTCTATATCTATAGTATTCTTAGTACTGTTTTTTGTTAAGTTCTGGGAGTATAAAGCCGCTTTCTTTTAGGAATAAGCTCATTATATTTAGCTTTTTACTTCCAATCATGAGATTCCTCCTCGTACCTCGTTCGGAATGACAGGTATTCATAATTTAAAAAGTTAGCAAATACACTTAGCCCCGATTGGAGCATTTATTTGAGTTCCTCAAAAAGAGAGAGTACGGAAAGTGGGAAATAGTCACTAAAACACGTAACTAAACTGCAAAAAAAAAGCAACCCATCTAAGGGAAGCTTTCCATTGGTTAACAAAACCATGATACTATTTAAAGTATCTAACAACACAACTAAATGCTGTCTTTTTAAAATTAGACAGCCTGCAAATATACATCCTTTTTAGAAACTCACAAATAAAAATTTACTTTTTTATAAAATCTATGTGATACTACCATTGTCTAATTTTGTAATTGATTGTATCTTTGCACCTTTAAATTAAAATTACTTAAAAATTAAGTCAATGCAATTATCAGAACAAGAAGTTGTACGTAGAGAAAAACTATCAAAATTACGTGAACTGGGTATCAATCCATATCCAGCAGATTTATTTCCATTCAATTCAAATTCCAAACAGATTAAACAGGAATTTAAGGAAGGTAAAAAGGTAGTAATTGCTGGTAGATTAATGTCTCGTCGTATTCAAGGAAAAGCTTCTTTTGCTGAATTGCAAGATAGTGAAGGACGCATTCAGGTATATTTTAACAGAGATGAAATTTGTACAGGTGAAGACAAAACTTTGTACAACGAGGTATACAAAAAGTTATTAGATATTGGTGATTTTGTAGGTATTGAAGGAGAGTTGTTTAAAACTCAAGTTGGAGAAATCACTGTAATGGTAAAAGATTTTAAATTATTAAGTAAATCTTTAAAACCATTACCACTACCTAAAGTAGATTCGGAAGGAAATATGTTTGATGGTTTTACTGATCCTGAAATGCGTTACCGTCAGCGTTATGCTGATTTAGTGGTAAATCCGCAAGTAAAGGACGTGTTTGTAAAACGTACAAAGTTATTCAACGCCATGCGTCAGTTTTTTAATGATGCAGGATATTTTGAAGTAGAAACACCTATTTTACAACCTATTCCAGGTGGCGCCGCTGCAAGACCATTTATTACACATCACAATGCATTAGATATTCCATTATACATGCGTATAGCGAATGAGTTATACTTAAAACGTTTGATTGTTGGTGGTTTTGATGGTGTATATGAGTTTTCTAAAAACTTCCGTAATGAAGGAATGGACAGAACACACAATCCAGAATTTACTGCAATGGAAATTTATGTAGCTTATAAAGACTACAACTGGATGATGGAATTCACTGAAAAATTGTTAGAGCATTGTGCTTTGGCAGTAAACGGAACTACAGAAGCAACTTTTGGAGAATATAACGTTAACTTTAAAGCTCCATATGCACGTGTTACGATGGCAGATTCTATCAAACACTTTACTGGTTTTGACATCAACGGAAAATCAGAAGATGAAATTCGTAAAGCTGCTCAAGACATGGGTATTGAAGTAGATGATACCATGGGTAAAGGAAAGTTAATTGATGAAATTTTTGGTGAAAAATGTGAAGGGAACTACATACAGCCTACGTTTATTACTGATTACCCAAAGGAAATGTCTCCGTTATGTAAAGAGCACCGTGACAACCCTGAATTAACTGAGCGTTTTGAGTTAATGGTATGTGGTAAAGAAATTGCCAACGCATATTCTGAGTTAAACGACCCAATCGACCAACGTGAACGTTTTGAAGCACAGTTAAAATTAGCAGCTCGTGGAGATGACGAAGCAGGAGAATTTATCGATCAAGATTTCTTACGTGCGTTAGAATATGGTATGCCTCCTACTTCTGGATTAGGAATTGGAATGGATCGTTTGATTATGTATTTAACAAACAATCCGTCAATTCAAGAAGTGTTATTCTTCCCACAAATGAAGCCTGAGAAGCAAGCTCCTTCGGTTGAATTAAACGATGATGAAAAAGCGTTGTTAACCTTATTAGAAAAAGCAGAAAAAATAGATTTAAACGAATTAAAAGCACAAAGCGGTTTATCTAATAAAAAATGGGATAAAACCATTAAAGGATTAACTAAAAATAGTCTTGCAAAAGTTGAAAAAACTGAGGAAGGTTTGTTTGTAGAAATTGTATAAATTTACCCTGAGCGTAGTCGAAGGGGTTTCAAAAACTAAATAGAATTGAAAAGCAATCTTACTGGTTACTGAACGTAGCCGAAGTAAGATTGCTTTTTAGTAGAGTTATACATTGTATATATAAAGTAAAAACATGTTCTTAATTAAAAGTCGAATTATTTTGAAACCTCTTAATTTCTGTTTCAAAATCTAACCCAAAAGATTCCAAATAACTTTCTATTTCTCCTAACCCCATTTTTTTTCTCCTTTTATTAACTCCATATGGGTCAGACAACATGTATAAATGTTCATCTTTTATTTGAGTCCCATAAATTTGAGGTTTATTATTATATGATAAAAATCTATCCTGTATAAAAGGTAAAAAATTCTTATTTAAGACACCTGATTCTACAGCGCTTATAAATTGCTTATAGTAATATGCTATCCATTCTGGAGAAGAGTGTTGAATAACTAAAAATATTGCAATTTCACTTTCCTTACTCTTTATCTGTTGTTTATTTGGAAACCCACATTTAAGTACTATAGATGTGAATATTTGTAAATTTTTATCATCAACATCCTCCATATTTCCAACTCCATTATTTCTAACATCTTGGTCATTTTTATATATTTCAGTTAATAAATCATCTATTTTTTCACAATCTATATCATATAAGTCAAAATCAATTTTTGGTTTCTCGTAATTTTGAATTAAATCATTAATTACTAATTCATGTTTATTTTCTCTATATTTTGAGCATGATGAAAAGATTAATACAAATAAAATAACTAACAATAGATGTTTTTTGTTTTCAAAGATCATAATTACAATAATTCAATTTAATTATTTTCCCTTCTTCTTCTTTAATATCGGAATTACTTAAACACATATATCTAAACTGACAATCTTTACACTTTTCTACCATATCATTACTAATTCTCCATTTTTTTTTAAATTCTTTTAATTTAATTATATCAGTTATTTTGGAATCTCTCACATTACCAAATATTTTTTCATGAGAAATATAATTTTTAAAAGCTCCTGTTTCATCTATACATACTTTTTTATTTAAGCCTACATTAAAATTTTTAGCTTCACAAAAAAATTTAGTATTCGAAGTCAGTAATCTTTTATCGTAAATCTCTTCCCCTCGCTTGTCTATTTTTTTCCTAGTATATATTATCTTACTTTCAGGATTTCCCTTTGACAAATTAATCTCTTTTTTAGACGAAAATATTACTACAGTAACTCTTAAGTTTTCTCTAATTAACTCCTCAAGTATACTTTCCTTCAAATTAATACTATCTTCTATATACAACTCAATAACTTTAATACCTGATTTATTAAACTTCTTCATCACTTCAACAAAAAACTTTTTAAAGGACTCTTCAAAAAATCTGATTTGAAGGGTTAAACAGCCCAATTCATCAAGTTCTTTAATCAATTTAGATAATGAAAAAGAACTATCGTTGGTTACATTAATAACTGAAGATATTACTTGATTGGGCTGACTAAACTCAGTACTCAACTCTGGAAAACTATCTGGTTCAGATGTAATAAAACCATACTCTTCATCAATTAAAAATTTTAAATACTTATCAATCCCTAAATCAATCTCATTTTTAAAAAAAAAGTTTTAACTTTTCAATAGAAAAGTTATTTTTTTTATTCACTTCTAATGTATTATATAAAAGATTCGGGATTTCTATATATTCATCTCTTTGTAAATCCATTATTACACTAAAAGAAATACCTTTAACAGGCTGACAGCATTCAAATAATTTGAAATACTTCTCATTATCAATCATCAATAAAAATATTTGAGTTTCGTTTATAAAAAGTTCCTACTATAATGTTTCCTGAATGCTTTTTAGAATAAGCAATATGTGTAGGTTTATTTTTGTTAATTTTTTCTTTTTTTAAAAAATAGAAATTTGCTGGTATAGAAGAATTTCTCTCAAGTTTTATAAAGTCATCACTCATTACTTAAATAATTATAAATTCGTTTATCAATATTGAAATTACAACTCTTCGAAACAAAGTCAAATTGACCCACTGGATTAATTTCTAGAAATATATACTGCCCTTTTTTATTTTTAATAAAATCAATTGAACCAGTATTTAATTTAGATAACTCCATCAATTTCTTTATTTGATTTTGTATTTCTTTTGGCAACTTATATGGTACCATTCTATTTGGCTTTTTTTCATCATAATTCCTGAAATCAATTTTGGTTTTTTCATTATTCTGACTAAATATACATGATGAGAAAAACTCACCATTTAGGTAGAAAGTCCTAATTTCATATTCTTTAAAAATATTTTCTTGAAAAATTGAAGGGCCAAACGAGTCTGGAACATCATTTATGTCATATATGGCTGTAGTTTTATTAGATATCCAAAACCCTTCATTTAGATAAGACTTATCATGGAAAGCTTCATGAATCGCTTTACAAATCAACCCATTACTAGAAACACTTAAAAATCTTACTACCTCTTCACGATTATTCGTAATAATTGTTTTAGGTATTGTTAAACCTACCCCTTTAGCTAATGAAAGTGTCTTAATTTTATTTAACCCTGTTATATTATAACTACCCAATGATTTTTTAACAATATTATTAAAAAGATAATCTTTAAAAATTTTATAATTATTCAATATACTTCTGTAAGCGGATTCACTATTTATTGAATCTTTAGAGTTTAATGAAATATTAAAATCATTTACCCCACTATATGGTCTACGAAACCAAACACTAGTTATATCTAACTCTTTATTACTTTTATTATCTGTTAATTTTATTGATCCTTGTTCTAACTTTATACTAAAACTTAAATCATTGATAAACAAAGAAATATATCCGAACTGTTTTTGATTTTCACCATTATGTCTTTTAACTAATTTTTTATTGTGAATAAAATGGTCTAAAACCAAATTGGTGGAAGTATCATTCTCTTCCGATAAAATTAAAACCATGCATATATCTTTTACAAAAAAAGTAATAGTAAAGTAACGACTTTACTATTACTTTAACTAATTTACTTTACTCGAAAAGTTTTTTAAAATCATTCCATGTTGGATAGTTATCTCTCCAAGTATAGTCATCAGACCCTTCTTTAGTTTGTGTGCATTCCGTGTGTTCAGTAGGTTCAACTCCACCATTAATGTTCTTCAAACTTGTTCTTTTACATTCAAATTGACTAAATTGTTCTAATAATAAATCTTTTTTTTCATTATTTTTCGATTATTTAATTGTACCTACTCTATGAAAAGGCTTTTCGGTTTCCGCCTATTATCATAATAAAATTTTAATCTTGATTTTTAATAAATGAGAAGTCAGCAATTTTATATCTTTTCTCTTCATAAAACCAAATCTATTCTAATTGTATTAGGTAACAAAATATTTTCTTGTTTTTTTCTGTATATTTCTTAGCTTTATAAAGTTTAAGTACCAATCCAAGTTACTACTTATATTCTTTACCAGTAGTGAGATTCTCCTTTTAAACAATTTTTCATAACTTTAAAGAACTATGAAAAAATTGTTAGAATACTCTCCTTTTCACTTTTTGGTGTGCCTTATTGTTGGTATAACACTCCAGTTTTATATACAAGTTTGGCACTTTAATTTTATATACCTAAGTTTCTTTTTAATAAGTTTTCTAGTTGTTTTATATCTTTTAAAAAAAACTGAAATGCGAAAAGCATTTAGTATAGCTGGACTGCTGTTCTTTGTTTTTACAGGAATTAGCGCTACGTATATTCACAATCCGAAAAATTATGCGAGTTATTATGAACATCAATTAACTGAGAGTTCTACCTATATACTTGATGTACAAAAAGTATTAAAACCCGGGAATTACTACACAAAGTATGTTGCCAAAGTTTCACAAGTTGATTCTACTAAAACCACTGGATATATTCTTCTAAATATTCAAAAGGATAGTTTATCCCATCCTTTAAAAGTTGGTTATCAAATTTTTATTAAAACTCCTTTTAAAGAATTGATTCCGCCTTTAAATCCACATCAGTTTGATTATAAACAGTATTTAGCCAAACAATATATTTATAATCAAGTATTTTTAAACAAGCAGCAGTTCAAACAATTAGAGAATACTAACTTTTCTTTAGTTGGTTTATCAGCTAATATCAGAGAGAAAGTACAGGCTTCTTTAAAAAAATATCATTTTTCAAATAATGAGTTTGCTGTAATTAATGCTTTGTTGTTAGGACAACGACAAGAAATTTCAAAAGATTTGTTAGAAAGCTACACAAATGCTGGCGCTATTCATATTCTAGCTATTTCTGGGCTACATATTGGTATTTTACTGTTACTCCTCTCCTATTTGTTTAAACCTATAGAAAAGCTTCCTTACGGGGTGCTTATAAAAACCGTTTGCATAGTATTGTTTCTTTGGAGTTTTGCTTTTATAGCTGGTTTATCCGCGTCAGTAGTTAGAGCCGTAACCATGTTTACTTTTGTGGCTATCGGGCAATCGTTTAAACGTAAAAAAATTATAGAGTACTCCTTAATCAGCTCTATGCTCTTCCTGCTTTTGATAAAGCCAATGTTTTTATTTGATGTCGGATTTCAATTGAGTTATTTAGCCGTTTTTGGCATTGTTTGGGTACAGCCTTTACTCTATAATCTTTGGAATCCTAAGTTTTGGTTACTTGATAAAGGTTGGAGCTTGTTTACGGTTTCAGTAGCAGCACAAGTAGGAATCTTACCTATTAGTTTATATTACTTTCATCAATTTCCTGGGTTGTTTATTGTATCAAACTTAATTATCATTCCTTTTTTAAGTAGTATTTTACTCCTAGGAATTGTTGTAATTCTTTTAGCTGTCTTAAACAGCTTACCTCAATTCATCGCTGATGTTTATGGATCTATTATTTCTTTAATGAATCGTTTTGTCGATTGGGTTTCACATCAAGAACATTTTTTATTGAAGGAAATTTCTATGCCTTTAACAACTATGGTAGCTTGGTATGTTTTTATTGTTTTCTTATATCGAGTTTGGGTTCGAAAAACTTTAAAAAGTACTATTTTCTTATTGACTTCAATTATAGTTCTACAAGGAGTCTATTTTTATGAAAAATATCAAATTAGTAACAAAGATGAGTTCATTGTGTTTCATAAAAGCCGCCAGTCTGTTTTAGGAAAAAGAAGTGGTAAGGAATTATCAATTTTTAGTTCTTTAAATGACTCTGTTCTTCTGCAGCAAAAACTATTACAATCTTACAGGGTTGGTGAAGATGTTTCCTCAAAAAGTATTGATTCAGTTTTTAACATCATCTCATACAAAAACAAACAAATTTTGATTGTGGATAGTTTAGGAGTGTATCAAATAAATGGCGTTCAAAATCCAATAGTTATTCTACAAAACAGTCCCAAAATAAATTTAACTAGACTTATTTCTACGCTAAAACCTCAACAAATTATTGCTGATGGCAGTAACTACAAATCGTATGTTATTAGATGGAAAGAAACTTGTTATAAACAAAAAACACCATTTTGGTATACTGGCCAAAATGGTGCTTATATTTTTAAAGAATAGATTTTACATAGCGCTTTTAAAGCTTTTTTCAAACTCTTTCCAAGGTGTATTCTTGTAATTATCCTTATTAAAATATGCTAGTATTTTTTCAAATCTTTTTTCTTCTAAGTACCCAGGTACATTTTGTAACAATTGTCTTTCAGCATTAAAAAAAGCTGTTGACGGGTAGCTTAACTGCCCTTTCATAATCGCTGCTGCTAATTGATGATATCCTCTTCTCCCTTGAGCTTCAAACTTAAAAGTTTTTCCTTGAAAAGTAATATCGTGTTTTGCTTCTCCGTTTAATTTTACTGGATAATAATGCGTATTGATATATTCAACAATTGTTTTATTTTTATAAGTGGTTTTATCCATTTTTTTACACCAACCACACCAATCGGTATAAATATCTACTAAAATTGGTTTTGGATCTTTCTTGCTCATTTCCATTGCCTTTTCAAAGCTTAACCAATTTACTTTATCCTGTGCCTTTACCCCTAGTGAAATAACGGTTAAAACTACTACTAATATTATTTTTTTCATACTTCTTAAGTCTCAATAAGTGTTCCAAATTTACAAAAAAACCTGCCAATATTTAAAGTTGACAGGTTGTAAAATATTCTTTTAACGTTTATTTAGAGTTATTTAACTCCATGCATTAATTTTTTAATTACTGGATTTAAAGCTATAACTAATAAACCTGCTATTGTTGGTACTATCGTAAAAATTAAAAAGAACGTTGATAAACTGTATTCTTTAGTAATATTTTCGATTTGACCTCCAAATACTGCTGCTAACTTGTTTCCTATTGCAATAGCTAAGTACCACATACCAAACATAAATGCAATCATACGTGCTGGTACTAATTTAGAAACATAAGAAAGTCCTACTGGTGACAAGCATAATTCACCTAATGTATGGAATAGATATGCTAAGATTAACCATACCATACTTACTTTTACTCCATCGGTAATTCCATAAGCTCCAAAAGCTAACAAACCGAATCCGACAGCCATAATAATTAAACCTAAGCCATATTTAACAGCTGCAGACGGATTGTATTTTGAATCCCACCACTTAGAGAATAAATTAGCAAAGGCTATGATAAAAAATGAGTTTAAGATTGAGAACCATGATACTGTAATTTCTGAAGCTTCTGCAGAAAACTCAGCATATAACATCCATCCTACTAACACCCAAACTCCTAAGAAACATATAGCTAAAACAAAGTTTGATACTGGAATTCTTTTACCTGTCTCTTTTCCTAATAAATACAACACCCATGTAATAATTACTAAAGGAATTACTGTTAATAATGTATTTACGATGTTAAAAATTGTTTGTGCATTTCCTGTTAAAACTCTGTCAACATTATCACGAGCAAAAAGTATTAATGAAGTTGCCCCTTGCTCGAAACTCATCCAAAAGAAAACTGTGAAAAATGCGAAAATAATTACTGCTATCATCCTGTCTCTAACAACTTTTGTATATCGAGATATACGAGAAATTGTTAAAAACAAAAAGACAGCTAAACCAAACAACACTGCTACATACTGTCCATCAAAATCTCCTACTTTTAACGCACCGAAAACATCTATTCCTCCAATTTTTGATAATGGATCATTAATTGCATACCCTAAACCAATTACTGAAGAAATAACGATTAAAATTTTATCTAAGCTTGTAAAAGGGTTTGCTTTGTCACTTTCATTAGTCGTTTCTACAACAGACACTTCACTACTTTCTTCCTTTTCTTCTGTAGAAGGAACATCGCCAATAGTACCAAATAATGGTTTCGCTAACCAAAATTGTAGAGTCCCAAATAACATAAAAATTCCTGCTAAACCGAATCCCCAAGACCAACCTACTTTTTCAGCTAAATATCCGCATAACATCATTCCGAAAAATGCTCCCGCATTAACTCCCATATAGAAAATGGTATAAGCACCATCTTTCTTTTCTGGTAAATCTTTATACATTTCAGAAATAATAGAAGTCATATTAGGTTTAAAGAAACCTGTACCTATTACTAATAAAGCCAACCCTACGTATAGCCAAAACTCTGTTTCAATTGCCATAGCAGCATGCCCTAAAGTCATAATTATCGACCCTATAACCACTGCCCAACGATATCCTGTTAATTTATCAGCTATAATACCTCCTAAAATTGGTGTTAAGTACAACAACATTGCATAGGTACCAAATAATGCCCCTGCGTTTTCTGCAGACCATTCCCAACCTGGGTTAGCTCCAACTGCTGCTGCTGTTAAAAAGTTTATTAATAATACACGCATTCCATAAAACGAAAAACGCTCCCACATTTCTGTAAAAAACAGGACAAATAACCCAGATGGATGACCTAATACCTTAGATTTAAAAAAATCATTTGATGTAACTGAACTCATATTTATTTATCGTTTATATATAACAAACCTCATGATAAAAACTATCATGAGGTTAAATGTTCCTTATTATTTTACTCCGTGCATTAACTTTTTAAGTGGGAAACTTAAAAGGAATAGTACTATACCTCCTCCTATTGGAATCCAAACTAAGATGTTAAAGAAATCAGACATAGAAGATTCTTGAGCTATCTTTTCCATATAACTTGAAAAAGTACCTGCAATCATATTACCCATGGCAGAGGCAAAAAACCAAATACCAAACATAATACCTAATAATCTTTTTGGTGATAATTTATTTACATAAGAAAGTCCAACTGGTGATAAACTTAACTCTCCCATAGTATGTAATAGGTAAGCTAAAACTAAAAAGATCATACTAGCCTTTTGTATGGAATCTCCTCCAACATTTGCTGCTCCAAACACCATTGGTATAAAACCTAATCCAAGTAATATTAATCCAATAGCAAACTTTTGAGGTCCGTTAGGGTTGTATTTTGTTTTTGCTAATTTTTGCCAAACCCAAGAAAATAATGGCGCTAAAGTGAAGATAAATAACGCATTTAAACTTTGAAACCATGTTGCTGGCACCTCAGGGTTTTCGTTAAAAAATTGATTATAAATCATATACCCAATAATTCCCCACAAAATAACAACACTTAGTGCCATAAACATCATTGCTGTAGCATACATTTTACCAATTGCTTTAAACATTCCTATAAATAACCATGTTAAAATTATTACTGGTAAAGCTGATAGTAAAGCTCCGAAAATTTTAAAAACAATTACTCCTGTTCCTTCTAAACTTCTATCGGTATATTCACTTGCAAAAATATTCATACTTGAACCTGCTTGCTCAAAAGCTGCCCAGAAAAAGATAGAGAAAAATGCTAAAACACCAACAACTATTAACCTCTGAGTTTCAACTTTTGTTAATGGCTTTTTTTCTGTTTCTGTAGTTTCTTTAGAAACTTCTTTCTTTGGTGCTAATCCAATTTCTCCAAACATTTTTTGTGCTAAATGAAACTGGATTAATCCTATAAACATAAATATACCTGCTAATCCAAAACCATAATGCCAACCTAGGGTTTCTCCTAAATAACCACATAAAATTGATCCCAAGAAAGCTCCTACGTTAATTCCTTGATAAAAAATAGTATATCCTGAATCTTTTTTATCACTTCCTTCTGGGTATAATTGCCCTACAATTGAAGAAATATTTGGCTTAAAAAAACCATTTCCTATAATTAATAAACCAAGTCCTAGGTAAAACGCTGGCATCGGTTCAAAAGCTAACGATAGGTGCCCTAAAGTCATTAATATAGCACCTATGATAATTGCCTTTCTAAATCCTAAAATTTTATCGGCTATAATTCCTCCAATAATTGGAGTAATATAAACAAGCATTGTATACCAACCGTATAAACTACTAGCGTCGCTTTTAGTCCATCCTAAACCTGGATTATCACTTGCTACTTCGCTAATTAAATATAAAACCAGTAAAGCTCTCATACCGTAGTATGAAAAACGTTCCCACATTTCTGTAAAGAACAACATAAATAATCCTACTGGGTGTCCAAATATTTCCCGTTCGGTTGCTACATTTTTAGCCATAATATATTGTTTTAGTTTATAAGTTGTTTTTAATAAAGTTGGTCATTTTGGTATACAGGTGTAAACGAGTGTTGCCTCCATAAATACCATGATTCTTATCTGGATACATTCCCCATTCAAACTGCTTGTTTGCTTGAATTAACGCTTCTGCCATTCTATAAGCATTTTGCACATGTACATTATCATCACCTGTTCCGTGAATTAATAAGTATTTCCCTTTTAATAACTCTGGATAATTTAATGGTGAGTTATCATCATATCCTGTTGGGTTTTCTTCTGGTGTACGCATGTAACGTTCTGTATAAATTGTGTCATAAAAACGCCATGTAGTAACTGGTGCTACTGCAATTGCTGCAGCAAACACATCATTTCCTTTTAATAAACAGTTTGTACTCATATGACCTCCAAAAGACCATCCCCAAATACCAATTCTATTCGCGTCAACATAAGATAATTTTGCTAACTCTTTAGCCACAGAAATTTGGTCTTCAGTTTCATACTTTACTAAATTCATGTAAGTAACTTTCTTAAAGTCACGACCTTTAAAACCTGTACCTCTACCATCTACGCAAACAACTATGTAACCATTTTGTGCTAACATTTGGTGCCAATAATCATTTGAACCATTCCAACTATTTTTTACATTTTGAGAACCTGGTCCTGAATATTGATACATTAAAACTGGGTACTTTTTATTAGTATCAAAGTTTGCAGGCTTAATAGTGTACATATTTAAGTCGTTTCCATTTACATTAATTGTAGAAAACTCTTTTTTACTTAAATTATATCCTGCAATAGTTTCTTTTAAAGCTGCATTATCTTTTATAGTTTTTAACACCTTTCCTTCATCATTTCTTAACGTATACACTGGTGGTGTATTTACGTCAGAAAAGGTATTAATAAAATAGTGCATATTTTTACTAAAGGCAGCATTGTTTGTTCCTGAAGAGTTGCTTAACAACTTTTTGTTTTTTCCTTCTAAAGAAACACTATATACTCCTCTATTGATAGAACCATTTTCTACTGATTGATAATAAATAGTTTTCTTATCTGCATTATATCCGTAGTATGAAGTAACCTCCCAATTTCCTTTCGTTACCTGATTTAATAACTCACCGTCCTTATCATAGTGATAAATATGGTTGTATCCATCTTTTTCACTTGTCCAAATAAAACTATTATCATCTAAGAAAGTTAAATCATCTGTAATATCTACATAAGCTTTATCAGTTTCATTTAAAACAACTGAACTATTAAAAGTAGTTGCGTCAACAAAATACATTTTTAAATCGTTTTGATGACGGTTTAATGTTCTAACTGCTAAAATATTTGGATTGTTTGTCCAATTTATTCTTGGAATATATTCATAATCTCCAACTCTAATTTCAGCCGTTTTATTAGTTGCTAATGAAAATATACGCAAAGCTACTTTAGCATTTTCTTCACCAGCCTTTGGATATTTAAACACATGCTGTGTTGGATACTTTTCTTTTCCATATACGTCCATTGAAAAAGTTTTAACTTTACTTTCATCAAAACGTAAATATGCTAAATTTTTACTGTCTTTACTCCATTCAAATGCTTTTACGAAACCAAATTCCTCTTCATAAACCCAATCAGTAATACCGTTAATGATTTCATTCTTTTTACCACTATTGGTAATTTGAATTACAATATTGGCGTCTGAATAATCTTTAATAAATAAATTGTTGTCTTTAGCGTACGCTATTTTTTTACTGTCAGGAGAAAAAGTTGGCTCCTGAATATCTTCTCCTATTAAGTCTAATGATTTTGTAGCTATATCATACACATAGAATGTACCTAAATATGAATGACGAAAAATTTGTTTGAAGTTTGTTCCTAAAATTAACTTAGTCTCATCGTTGTTAAAGCTATATGATTGAAAATATTCTAATCCAGCTAAATCTTTACTATCAACTATAGTTGCTACTTTTCCTAAAGTTTCGTAGCTATATTTATCTACAGTAGAACTACCTTCTCCATAATTCAATAGCGAATAAAAATCTCCATTCATAGAATTTAAAGAGTTCATATAATCGGCTCTAAACGTGCCTTTTCGCCATATATCCTCTAAAGAAATATCTTTTTTTTGAGCTTGTACCAGCGAAGATATTCCTATAAACAATAGTAATAATTTCTTCATGTTAAGTTGTTGTTTATCTAAAAAGTTTGCCAAGTTTACGGAAAAATAGCCAAAAATCCCCTCAAAAAAATCATAAAAACCAAATAACACAACCATTTTAACATGATTCACGTATCTTTGAGCCATCAAAAAAGAATTGAGAATGTCTAAAACGATCTCTGGTTTTTCTAAACTTACCAAAGAAGAAAAAATAGACTGGTTGGCAAAAACTTACTTTAACAATCAACCAGAAATTACACAAACTATTAAGCAATATTGGAATGTAGATGATAAGCTACAACAATTGCATGATGATTTTATTGAAAATACAATTTCTAACTTTTATATGCCTTACGGTATTGCTCCTAATTTTATTATTAACGGACGCAGTTACGTAATACCAATGGTAGTTGAAGAAAGCTCTGTGGTTGCTGCTGCTTCTTTAGTTGCTAAATTTTGGAGTACTCGTGGTGGGTTTAAAACCGAGGTGATTTCTACTACCAAAATTGGTCAAGTGCATTTTATGTATGCTGGTAACAAAAAAGAGTTAGAAACCTATTTTAATCAACAAAAAACAGAATTATACGCAGCTACCGCATCCATTACCAAAAACATGGAAAAACGTGGTGGCGGAATATTAGATATTCAACTAGTTGATAAAACAGATAAGCTTGCAAATTACTATCAATTACATGTTACTTTTGAAACAAAAGATAGTATGGGAGCCAATTTCATCAACTCTTGTTTAGAAGCTATTGCAAGAACTTTTAGAAAAGACGATATTGAAATAGTTATGAGTATTCTTTCTAACTACGTTCCTGAATGTTTAGTTAGAGCGGAAGTAAGCTGTAAAGTAACCGAATTAGGCGGAAAGAATCCTGAGAAGTTTGCTCAAAATTTTGAACAGGCTGTTAAAATCGCAGAAGTAGAACCCTACCGTGCAGTTACGCACAACAAAGGTATTATGAACGGAATAGATGCTGTTGTATTGGCTACAGGTAACGATTTTAGAGCGATTGAAGCGGGTGCACATGCGTATGCATCAAAAGACGGACAATATAAAAGCCTAACTCACTGTGAAGTAAAAGACGGAATTTTTAAATTTTGGATTGAAATTCCTTTAGCGTTAGGAACTGTGGGTGGTTTAACTGCCTTACACCCAATGGCAAAATTATCGTTAGACATGATGCAAAAACCAAGCGCACGCATCTTAATGCAAATTATTGCTTCCGCTGGTTTAGCTCAGAATTTTGCTGCTTTACGTGCCTTAACTACTAAAGGAATTCAACATGGGCATATGAAAATGCACTTGATGAATATTTTAAATCAACACAAAGCTACTAATGAAGAAAAAGAAGTTGTAGCTACCTATTTTGAAGACAGAACAGCCTCACATAGTGCTGTGGTTGAAAAGCTCAACGAGTTACGTAAGCCCAAAGTACAATGGGTAGATTTTTTAAGTGAGGAAGGAGTACGTAGTACACTTGCTAATTTAAAAACTGATGCTAAACCTTTATTTGGAAAAATGAAAGGACAACACATGGTAGAGCATTTAAGCATAGTTACTCAAATTGCTAACGGAAATTGGAATGTTGATATTTATGTTCCAGACGATAAAGCGGCTCGAAGAAAGCCGTTTTTAAACTCTGATAGCGAATTACAAATCGGGTTTAAAGCTCCATTTTTATCTGAAGACCCAACTCCTTTGAAGTTTAATTCAATGGAAGAAGCTATTGATGATTTGATTGAGCAAGTGCAGCACTTCGAAAGTGTTTTTAATGAAAACCCAAACCGAACAGTTGTACATCCTTTTTTTGGAGAACTAGATTACGAATACTGGAAAAAGTTTCAAGTAAAACACTTTACACATCATTTTAAACAATTTGGATTGTGACTTCGACTACGCTCAGTCACGGGTTAACATCAAAATTATTAAATGCCTAAAGGTTTTGTTTACATACTAGAGTGCTCAGACGGAAGTTTCTATACCGGTAGTACTATTAATCTAGAAAAAAGACTTAGCGAACACCAAAATGGTGAAGGTGCTCGCCACACTCAAAAAAGATCACCTCTTAGCTTAGTTTATGTTGAAGAGTTCCTACAAATACATCAAGCTTTTTATAGAGAAAAACAAATTCAAGGTTGGTCTAGAGCTAAAAAGATAGCTTTAATCGATAATAATTATGAAATACTACCTAAACTTTCCGAATGTCAAAACGAAAGTCATTATAGAATTAAAAAAAGAAAAGGTTTAGTTTAAACATGGAAGAAGACACAAACCAATGGGTAGCTGAGCGTAGTCGAAGCTATTCTAACGGAAAATTATTACTCACTGGAGAATATGCTGTTTTAGATGGTGCAACATCGTTAGCTGTCCCAACTAAGTTTGGACAAGATTTAATCGTTGAACTTATCAAAGAACCACAACTTATCTGGGGAAGTTTTACGCATACTGGAGAATGTTGGTTCGAGGCTTCTTTTGATTTGCCAAAACTACGTTTAACCTCAGCAACGTTTAATTCTGACAAAGAAGGAAGTGCTGAACTTATTGCTGAGACTTTACGAGATATTTTAAAAGAAGCTAAACGTTTAAATCCAAAGTTTTTAAATACTGAACACGGTTTTGTTGTAAAAACGAATCTAACATTCCCTCAAAACTGGGGGTTAGGGAGTTCATCAACCTTAATTAACAATATTGCTACATGGGCAAATGTAAATCCGTTTACTTTGCTTTGGAACGCTTTTTCTGGGAGTGGTTACGATATTGCTTGTGCAAAACACAATACACCAATTTTATATCAATTAAAAGTGACTTCGCCTACGCTCCGTCACCAACCAATAGTCAAAGAAGTAAATTTAAATCCACGTTTTTCTGAAGAATTGTTTTTTGTGCATTTGAACCAAAAACAGAATAGCAGAGAAGGGATTGCTCACTATAAAAAACACAAAGAAGAAGGAAAAACATTAATTCCTGAGATTGACAATTTAACTCAAGAATTTTTAAAAGCTAACACTTCTAAAGATTTAGAAAAAATCATTATTGAGCATGAGCACATCATTAGTTCAATTATAAAACAAGACACTGTAAAACAACGATTATTTTCTGACTATTTTGGTGAAGTAAAAAGTTTAGGCGCTTGGGGTGGTGATTTTATTTTAGCTACAGGAAATGAAGATACTACAAGCTATTTTCAACAAAAAGGATTCAATACTATCCTCACCTATAAAGAAATGATTTTATAAAATTAAGTCTGTCACATCGAGTGAATTTATTGAAGAATGAAATAAATTTGTATCGAGATGATTTAAAAAAGGTTCTCGATACAATTTTCTACCGAAAATTACTCGAACTGACATAAAAAAGATGAAAAAAGTTATTATTATTGGTGGCGGAGCTGCAGGTTATTTTACAGCAATTAATGCAAAAGAACTTAATCCTGAATTGGACATTACTATTCTTGAGAAAGGAAAAGAGGTTTTACAAAAAGTAAAAATTTCTGGTGGAGGTCGTTGTAATGTTACGCATGCTTGTTTTGAACCCAAAGAACTAACAAAATTCTACCCAAGAGGGGAAAAAGAGTTATTGGGCCCTTTTCATAAATTCATGACGGGTGATACTTTTGAATGGTTTGAAAATCGCGGAGTTCCTTTAAAAATTGAAGAAGATAATCGAGTATTCCCAGAAGCTAATACATCACAAGCAATTATAGATTGTTTTCAAAATGCTGTTGATAACCTCGGAATCATAGTGTTAAAAAATCATGGTGTGAATTCTGTTTATCAACAAGATGAGAAATGGATTATCAACACAAAAAATCAAGATTTTGAAGCAGATTTCGTAGTGGTTGCTGCAGGAAGCAGTAAAAAAGTATGGGATTTATGTAAAACGCTAGATCATACAATTATAGAACCTGTTCCGTCTTTATTTACTTTTAATATTAAAGATAAACGAATTATTGATTTAGGTGGAATTTCTGTGCCAAATGCTGAAGTAACACTTGTTGGAACGAATTTAGAAAACTCTGGTCCGTTACTAATTACCCACTGGGGCTTGAGTGGTCCTGCTATTTTAAAATTATCCGCTTTTGGCGCTCGTATTTTAGCCGACAAAAACTATCAATACAACGTACTGGTAAATTGGCTAGGACAAGATACAAATTCTGTTTTCGAAGAGTTACAAGGACTAAAGAAATCACAAGCTAAAAAACAAGTTAGTTTAAAATCTCCTTTTAGTGATATTCCTCGCCGATTGTGGGAACGTTTGGTTACGGCTTCAGAAATAAAAAACAACCAAAATTGGGCAGATTTAAGCAACAAACAGCTTCAAAACTTAGCAAACGAGCTAAACAAGGGATTATTTAATGCAAATGGACGTACTACTTTTAAAGAAGAGTTTGTTACTGCTGGTGGTGTAGATTTAAAAGAAATTAACTTTAAACGTTTTGAAAGTAAAAAACATAAAAACTTGTTTTTTGTAGGTGAAGTATTAAATATTGATGCCGTTACTGGTGGCTTCAACTTTCAAAATGCTTGGACAGGTGGTTTTATTTGTGCAAATGCGATTGCTAAATAAAAAATCATTTCGAACAAAGTTTTAAAAGTTCTTCGTTCGAAATGACTTTACTTTTTTAGTCTTCGTCTTCTCCTTCTTCTTCGTAACAGTTAAAAATGATAGAATATCCGTACTCTACAGCTTCTTCATATAATTCTTTTTGTTCATCATCTTCTACATCATCCACAGAATCTAACGTAAAATATTCGTCTTCTATTTCAACTACTTTCCAGTCTTCATTTTTGATGTAAAATTTCGCTAATCGCATAGCTCCTTCAATATCTTTATAATCGATATATAAGCTTACGTAAGCTCCGATAACTTCATCGTAATGTTCAGAAGATTTTTTAGGTTTTGCTAAGGCATTAATTAAAAACATAGGTCTATTTTTTTTTACTGTTAATTAAGCTAATTCTCCTCTGTGAGGTTTTAATGCATCTCTAAATATTTTCATATATTCCTCATCAACCACAATATAGGCAATGGTGTGCATTTCGTTTAAAGATACAAAATTTACTTCATGGTAAGGCAAACTATCCATCTGAGCAAATTCTTTTAAATGTATGCAATGGTGTTTTGCTGTTTCCAATCCATCAGGACCTTTAAAATCCCAAATCAGTTTAATTTTTCTCATAGAACAAAAATACCTAATTAAAAATTCATTAGCACAAGTGTAAGCGAAATTCTATCTTTACGGCAAAATTTTTACACGTTGAATACATCAGATTTCTTATTTCTTTCTCAAGATAAAAAAGTAGATAGCCTAACCGTTACATGGCAAACACCTAGTAATATTGCTTTGGTAAAATATTGGGGGAAAAGTGAGCCTCAAATTCCTAAAAATGCCTCAATAAGTTTTACATTAAATAATTGTCATACAACTACAAAAATTGAATTCACAAAGACATTACCAAAAAACCAAGCAGAATTTGAGTTGTACTTTGAAGGAAAAAAGAAAGATGATTTTAAACCTAAAATAGCCAAGTTCTTTGAAAGAATTCAAAAATACTGTACCTATATTTTAGAGTATAACATGGTTATTTCCTCTGAAAACTCTTTTCCTCATAGTAGTGGTATTGCTTCTTCTGCAAGCGGGATGAGTGCTATCGCTATGTGTTTAATGAATTTAGAAAAAGAGTTAAACCCGAATTTAACTGATGAATATATTAACAAAAAGGCTTCTTTTTTAGCTCGTTTAGGATCAGGAAGCGCTAGTAGAAGTATTGAAGGACCTTTAGTTGTTTGGGGAAGTCATCCTGAAATTAAAGGAAGTTCAGATTTATTCGGTATAAAATTCCCATATAAAATTCATCCTATTTTTGAAAATTACCAAGACGCTATTTTGTTAGTAGACAAAGGAGAAAAACAAGTTTCGAGTACTGTTGGTCACAATTTAATGCACGATCATCCGTATGCTGAAAATCGTTTTACCCAAGCTAATGAAAACCTGGAAAAAATTTCAAAAATTCTTCAAAACGGAGACATCAAAGCATTTATCAACCTTGTTGAAAGCGAAGCTTTAACATTACATGCAATGATGCTAACAAGTAATCCATTTTTTATTTTAATGAAACCTAACACATTAGAAATTATCAATAAAATATGGGAATACAGACAAGAGAATGATAGCTATGTTTGCTTTACCTTAGATGCTGGCGCAAACGTACATGTATTATACCCTGAATCGGAAAAGACTGAAATTGAAGTGTTTATTAAGAATAATTTAGCTGCATACTGCCAAAAAAATCATTATATTTGTGATAGTGTGGGTTTTGGCGCGAGACCTATTTTAACCTAAATTCCCTACTATTATGAAAACTTCAACATTAATAATAGCCATTTTTATTGGCTTTATAACCAATTCAGTTATCGCACAAGATACTATTTGGTTCGATAAAAATTGGCACGAAACAGCAAAAGGAGAGCATGAATTTTATAGACCAGCTCCTAAAAGGATGAACGACGGATTTTGGATTGTAGATTACTACAAAGATGGACAGATTCAAATGGAAGGTTTTAGTACAGTGAACACTCCTAACGAAGAAGTCTTTGATGGTTTAGTACTATATTATCACGCAAATGGAAAGCCTTTTCACAGAGCTAATTACAAAAAAGGAAAACTTCACGGAATTCGAAAAGTATATTATGAATCTGGTGAGTTAAAAGAGGAAGGAAAGTATGAGGAAGGTGAAAGAGAAGGTGTATGGAAAACTTTTTACAAAAACGGTAAAATAGAAACAAAAGGTAAATACCGTAATAATGAAAAAGTTGGTGTTTGGAAAACTTTTTACAAAAACGTATACTAGTTTGTAAACTAGTGGTTTTACTCGTATGTTTGTATCGTAATTAAAACACCTATGAAAGGACCCTTATTTTACGCAAAAATATTACTCTTTGGTGAGTACGGAATTATTAAAGATTCTAAAGGATTAGCAATACCTTTTAGTTCTTATAAAGGAGCGTTAAAATCTGCACGAAATTTAACAGGAGAAGCCAAAAAATCAAATGAAAGTTTGGCTAATTTCTACACATATTTAGCTAACTTAAACTCTAATACAGTTTCTTTTGATTTAGATTCTTTGAAAAATGATATTGACGACGGAATGTATTTCGACTCTTCAATACCTCAAGGATATGGTGTAGGGAGTTCGGGTGCTTTAGTAGCTTCTATTTACGATAAGTATGCTAATAATAAAATTACAGTTTTAGAGAACTTAACAAGAGATAAACTTTTAACCTTAAAACAAGTTTTCTCTTTGATGGAATCTTTTTTCCACGGTAAAAGTTCTGGATTAGATCCTTTAAACTCTTATTTAAGTTTGCCTATTTTAATCAATTCAAAAGAGCATATTGAGCCTGCTGGGATTCCATCTCAAAAAGAAGGAAAAGGTGCTGTTTTCTTATTAGATTCTGAACAAATTGGTGAAACTGAACCTATGGTTAACATCTTTATGAACAAGATGAAAAATGAAGGTTTCCGTAAAATGGTTAGTGAAGAATTCGCAACACATACTGACGCTTGTATCGAAGATTTTTTACAAGGGAATGTTAAGTCGTTATTTGGTAACGTAAAAAAATTATCAAAAGTAGTTTTAGCCAACTTTAAACCTATGATTCCATCAGCTTTTCATAAAGTTTGGGAACAAGGCATACAAACCAACGACTATTACTTAAAACTTTGTGGTTCAGGTGGCGGAGGTTACATCTTGGGTTTTACTGAAGATTATGAAAAAGCAAAAAACAGTTTAAAAGATTACAAATTAGAATTGGTGTATCGCTTTTAAAATGCTACTATGAGTACATTTAAAAATAATACATTTTTCTTAAAAATATTTAGCCTTTTATCTGTTATAAGAGGTTACAACATTTTAGTATTAATAGCAGCCCAATATTTGGCTGCTATTTTTATTTTCTCTGATACGAAATCAGTTAAACCTGTAGTTTTTGACTGGCATTTACTCTATTTAGTTATTGCTACCGTTTGCGTAGTTGCTTCTGGGTATATTATCAATAATTTTTACGATAAAAAGGCCGACATTATTAACAGACCCATAAAAACAGGATTAGACTCTTACGTAAAACAAGAAACTAAACTAACTTTATATTTTACACTAAACTTTATTGGTTTTTTCTTCGGGTGGTTGGTATCATGGCGTGCAGCCTTATTTTTTTCAATATATATTTTTGGAATTTGGTTCTACTCTCATAAGCTAAAAAAACATCCGTTAATAGGCTTAATAACTGCCACAACATTAACCATACTTCCTTTTTTTGTGATATTTGTACACTACAAAAATTTTTCTAAAGTAATTTTTGTGCATGCTATATTTCTTTTTTTAGTCATTATGATTCGTGAACTCATGAAAGATTTAGAAAATATTAAAGGAGCTATTGTTAATAATTACACTACTTTTCCTGTAAAATATGGAGAACAGAACACCAAAAAACTAATTATTTTACTAATGGTATTGACTTTAGTTCCAATTGGAGTTTTATTTAATTATCCTGCTATTGAGTATATGAAGTACTATTTTTATTTAGCTGCTATTACCTTAATATTTGTTGGTTTTCACACATGGAAGTCAACAAAAAACAACCAATATCGATTAGCTCATAATATTTTAAAAGCATTATTATTAATAGGTGTTTTTAGCTTATTATTTATTGATAAATCTTTAATCGTAGATAAAGTAGTACAGGTTTTAGATTAAAAACCAAATAATTACTGTAACTTTGTCCACTTTTTAAAATTTAATTATGAATTCAAAAAACTCGTCGAGAGGACGACAAGCTGGACGCAACAGCAATCCTCAAGAAAAAAATCAATTCAAAAAAGATTTCAGAAAACCAAAAAGCAACAAACCTACTCAGAAAAAAACTGAAAGTACTGGAATCCGCTTAAACAAATTCATCTCTAACTCAGGAATTTGTTCTCGTAGAGAAGCAGATACTTACATTGAGCACGGAAGTGTTTCTGTTAACGGGGAATTAGTTACCGAAATGGGTTATAAAGTACAACCTGGTGATGAAGTTCGTTTTGACGGAACTTTAATTTCTATGGAGCAGAAGCGTTACGTTTTATTAAACAAACCTAAAAATTACATTACTACTATGGAAGATGACCGTGGTCGTAAAACTGTAATGGAACTAGTAGGAAACGCCACAAAAGAACGTATATATCCTGTTGGAAGATTAGACAGAAATACTACTGGATTATTATTATTTACTAACGATGGTGAGTTGGCAAAAAAATTAACGCACCCTAAACATAATGTTCGTAAATTATACCATGCTTCTTTAGATAAAAAATTAAGCATTGCTGATTTAGAAAAATTACGTGGTGATGTAATTATAGAAGGTAGAAAAGTATTTATTGATGCTGTTTCTTATGTTGAAGGCGAACGTAAAACTGAGGTTGGTATTGAGATTCACTCTGGTAGAAACCGTATTGTTCGTAAAATTTTTGAACACTTCGGATATACCGTTACAAAACTAGACAGAGTTATCTTTGCTGGTTTAACCAAAAAGAATTTACCTCGTGGTAGATGGCGTGAATTAACACAACAAGAAATTAACACATTACAAATGTTGTAAAATAAAAATCCCGAGTTTAACGCTCGGGATTTCTTTTTGATTATTTTTTTGGTTTTTTATGGTCTTCCTGTACCTCTTCATCTCGATATTTACAACATTCATGTAAATTGTCATAGGCTTCTTTAGTTGCTTTAAACTCTTTCGTATCATGCCCTACACCTGCCACACTTTTCTTAACCGTTTCTGCAGTTGTTTTACGTTCATCTATAATTAAGCTTAATTTATGAGTGTTTACATCCCATTTTGCAAATTTTACTCCTTTGGTTTTTAATGCTGCTTTTTCTATACGTTGTTTACACATCATACAAACACCGTCTACTTCAAAAGATACTTTTGCATTTTTTTTCTGAGCAAATGCTGATGTGCTTAATAATAAAACAACTGCTAATAATAATAATATATTTTTCATAAGTTCTTTGTTTTTATTTATTGAATTAATTAATCTATTTTAAATCGTAATCCTGCGTAGAAGTTACTTCCAAAAACTGGTGCATATATAATAGTGGTATCAAAATTTGCTCCAAAAGGGTTATCACTTCCCAGTATAGGATTTTTTTGTTTGTAATTTGTAATGTTTTCTGCTCCAGCATACATTTCAAACTTTTTTGAAAACACTTTTGTTATTTGAGTGTTTAACAAATTATAGCTATCTGAATATGTTGGCAACTGGTTGTTTGTATTAGGTAATCGTTGCTCTCCTATCCAGTTATAGGTTACATCAAACTTCCAACTGGCATCACTTTCCTCTTTTTTAGTTTCGTAAGATACATTGGCAAAAAAACGATGTTTTGCTTGTAAAGCTTTCGCTAAGTTTCCTGATTTATAATCTGTAGAAACATCGTAAAACTTATACGAGAATCGGGTATTGAAATATGGAATAATATTTTGATTCATTTCTATCTGGAAACTATTCGCTATGCTTTGTCCTTCTAAATTATAAAAAGAAATTTCTTGTGGATTCTCCCAATCGACTACTACTTGGTTTGAAAAGTTTGTTTGATAAAAATCAAATGTAACATCTCCTTTTCTTCCAAAGAATTTATATCCTTGTAAAAATGACACTCCATAATTCCAAGCCACTTCTGGATCTAAACCATAAATATTCCCTCCTGTATTTTCAATAGTAATTGCTCGTGATGAAGCAAAAAGTTGTTGATTCTCTGCAAAAATATTAGCGCTTCGTTTTCCTCTTCCTACAGAAGCTCTTAGCACTGCTCTTCCCCAAGGAACATAACGCATGTGCAATCTTGGTGTTACAAAAGTTCCTAATAGGTTATGATGATCTAATCGAACGCCTGCTGTAACACTTAAATTATCTGCATTATCATAAGCATATTCAAAAAAAGTTCCTACAGAGTTTTCTTTTCTATTAAAATTCGGAGACAACATCTCACTAATAAACTCTTCGTAGTTATCATAGGTAAAGCTAGCACCTGTTTTGAATTTGTTACGAGTATCTCCAATAATAGAGCTAAACATAAAACTGCTATAAAAACTTTGATGCTGAATATTGTAATCTCTCAATCCAAAATACGAATCTTGTTTGTGGCTACTATAGGCTGCTTGAAAGCCCATATTTTGAAATGGCATATCAGGAAATACATAACCTACTTTTACAGAAGTATCAAAACGTTTGGTTTTAATTTCGCTTCCCCAAACTGTACTTGAGCCTTTATCTACTTCTGGGTCAAAACCAACTTCTCCTACTTGTTTTGAATCGTCTAAATACCTAAAATTGATAAAACTTACCCAACCTTTTTCGGCATCGGTATATTGCCAACGATTCATCACATTAATTTGTTCTGCTAATGGGTTGTCTAAAAAGTTATCATTATTTTTATCAAACTTCTCTCCTCTATAATCTCCATGTACATACAAACCTGTTTGCCATTTTTCGCTCACTTTTTGGTTAAAATGCGTATTAAACTCTAATCTACCTCCTACTGCTCCATAAGCGTTAAGGTAAAATTTATGATTGGTTGATGGTTTTACTAACTCAGTATTTATTTGACCTGAAATACTCTCAAAACCATTTACAACACTTCCAGCACCTTTAGTTATTTGAATACTTTCTACCCAGGTTCCAGGTGTAAATGTTAATCCGAATGCTTGTGCAGCTCCTCTAATTGACGGAATATTTTCTTGGGTAATTAACAAATACGGACTTGTTAATCCTAACATTTGAATTTGTTTCGTTCCTGTTAACGCATCAGAAAAGTTAACGTCTATTGACGGATTGGTTTCAAAACTTTCTGACAGATTACAGCAAGCCGCTTTTAACAATTCATCACTATTAATAGTTACCAAGTTTTGTGTTTGTAAATACGAACGTTGAGTAGCATTTTTTTTAGCTGAAATAGCGACCTCTTCTAACGTATTACTTTCTGTTAAATAATGATTGATTGGCTTTGTACTACTAACAGTTATTGTGTCTGTTTTATATCCTACAAAGCTTATTATTAATTTTTTGTACTCCTTTTTATACGGAATACTAAACGTTCCTGTTTCATTAGTGGTTGTTCCTACACTTGTATTTAACCAATACACATTGGCTCCTAATATTTCTAAATTATTATTATCTTTTATCACTCCCTTTAACTCTTCTTGAGCAAAAAGTGATAGAGAAATCAGTAAAAAAATACTGATTATAAAGTTTTTTCTCATTGTTTATTTTATCATACTACATTATACAATTCTTATTTTTTTAAGTAAGAATTGTAAATCATATGATAAAGACTTCGTGAAGTACCTGTATATTAAAAAACAGTTTGGGTGGTATATAAAATTTATGTGGAACAAACTGTTTTTCTAAATCTTGAAATAACAGATTGTTAAAAACATATGACGTAACCGCTGTAGCAACCTTTATAAAAGTTATTTTTTCTACAGAAGATTTTTGAATTTGAGTTTGCCCTTTTATAAGCTCTACATCATCTTTACAACATGATGCTTCTATTGCTTTACTCTCACAACTATCCTCTTCTACATCATCACAGCTGACTACACTTCCTACATAAGAAACAGCTACTAAAAAATCACCACAAAAATGTTTTTCTACATTAAAAGAGAATGTAGATAGCAACACTGTTAGTGCTAAGGTTATAGCTGTTATTTTAGAAAAATATTTCTTCATGCCTTGCAAAGATACAAATTTTTAAAACTTTGTTTTTTACTAATCTTAGGCTTTTACTATTTTATCTCTTTACCATCCACCTATACGTTTACGTTCTGCTTGCTGTTCTGGTATGGCTTCGGGTGTTGATATTTTACTTGGATATAAAGGTTTAGGAAACCCTTCCGCCTTTCTACGTTCAAAATCTTGTTGACGATATGGATCAAAAGCATCTCCTGGAGGCAAAGGCCTATTTTTATCCATATACCAAATAGTAAATGTCCAATAGTTCTTTATATTGTATTCTGTTAGTAAACCTCCAACTTTACCTTTTTTTTTACTTGATTCGAAACCTAATAAGGCACTAATTACTCCTGGACTAGAATTTATATATTTTACTTTGGCATATCCTGTACTAAAAGGAATGCTTACAGCACTTCTAAAATTTCTAGGCATAACTATAACTCCATTTATCCTATCAAAAACTAAGTACTTAATAGGGGCTACAAAACCATAGATAATCGTTACAACTCCGGGAATCCCAAAAGTTATTAATATGATAGTTCTTGTCCAGAAATCATCAGAAATCAACCCAAAAAAAGACATCAAAATAAAAAAAACACCTATAATCCAAGACATCCAACCTCTTGCTGTTCTTTTTTCTTTGTAGAATAAATCAGTGGCTTCTTCTGTAAAATATTTATTGCTCTCTACGCTTTTTTGTGTTGTCTCTTGTGGTTTCTCTTTAATTATCTTTGATAAGTACTCCATTAAAACTGTTATTTATCTAAGTATAGTATTACCAACCACCAATACGTTTACGTTCTACTTGTTGTTCTTTTGTAGCCTCTGGTGTGGAAATTTTACTTGGATACAAAGGTTTAGGAAACCCTTCCGCCTTTCTACGTTCAAAATCTTGTTGACGATATGGATCAAAAGCATCTCCTGGAGGCAAAGGCCTATTTTTATCCATATACCAAATAGTAAATGCCCAATAGTTCTTTATGTTATATTCCGTTAATAAACCTCCAACTCTATCTTTACTTTTACTTGATACAAAAGCTAACATACCACTAATAACTCCTGGACTAGAATTTATATGCTTAACCCTTGCAAAACCAGAACTAAAAGGAATAGTTACTGTACTTCTAAAATTTCTAGGCATAACTATAACCCCATTCATCCTATCAAAGACTAAGTATTTAATAGGTGCAACAAAACCATAGATAACCGTTACAACTCCTGGGATTCCAAAAATCGTCAGTATTATAATTTTTGGCCAAAAATCGTCACTCTTAAAAAAGAAAGAAATTATTATTGGTACAATTATTAACACTATACCAATACCCCAAGACATCCAGCCTCTTGCTGTTCTTTTTTCTTTGTAAAACAAATCGTTGGCTTCCTCTATAAAATACTTATTACTTTCTACTGTTTCTTGCGTAATACCTTTCGGTTTCTCTTTAATTGTCTTTGATAAGTACTCCATTATCTTTTCCAAGTATTAGGGTTATACACTTCATCTTCAGTTCCAATTCTAATATTTGTTCCCCACACTTCATCTAAAACATCATTAATCCTATCCGCTATAATCATATCACCTGTAGGAGCTACCCAATCGGTAGCTGATAATTTATACCCCATATAACGGTCATTACCATTTTTATGTGGCCAATATTCATTTAACTGTTCGTTTATAATGGTTCTACTTATAAATACAAATTCTGAGCTTAAAGAAATTTTATTAAGAATAGCCTTGGATAAAGTATACGAAACTTCAAGCACATCTGCTCCATTATCATCTGAAGTAACTTCTACTTTATCAGCAATCAACATTTCATCTGAACTTGAAACTTCTTTAGTACCTTTTACAAAAAGTCTCATCGCAAAATCAAAGCTACTCTTATTGTATAAGAATTTACGTAAGTGTACTTTTAGAGTTACTTTTTTTACTTTTTTATACTTAACTCCCGCACTCAATTGAATTGCATCTCTTATATAATCTCCCCAAGATTTATCTGGTTTATCTTCGTAGAAAAATTGTGTAACATTTTCTTTTACACGATAGCTAATTAATAAATCATATAATAATTGTGAAGCCTTTTTAAAATCACGCCACTCTTTAAAATCGCTCTCCACCAGACGATCTCGTTCATTATATATTTGCTGTATATAAACAGAAGGAGCTTCATTTCCTGCAACTAATTGATGTTCGCTTCCTAATACATTATTTTTCAAAAACTTTTCTAGAGGTGTATCAGTAAAGTAAATAGCTAGTGCTACTCCTACCAACACTAAGACAAATAAAATAGCTAATGGCCAAAAAGTTAAAAAACCAAACGCAGCTCCAGTTGCAAAAGCAACAATACTATCTGCCAATAACACCGCACTTAATGCTCCAGTGATTGCCCATGTAAGTGAGGCATCATAATCTCGCGCTTGGTAGGTTTCTATACTATCCCATACACACATAGTAACACCTACACCAGACCCAACAAACCCTGTTATTTTAGATATGTTACCTATTGATCTCAAAGCACTTACACTCCCCCCTCCTTTATTTGCTAGCATTTTAGCCTCAGCATAACTGGTTGAAGCAGATATTAAACTTAACACTCCACCTGTAGTATCTATTCCATTTTTAATATTAGCTTGAGAACTTAATTTATTTACACTAACAGCAGTACTTATTACTTCTAAACCTGCCATAAAGGCTCTAAACTTAGGGTGTTCTAGAGCTTTCGTTATCCATTCACTAGCTTTATTACCCGCCCCTTTAATAGGAACTTCAAAACGTTTATTTGCTACAATTTCTTCTGGTGTTCCCTGTAACGCTGAAGCCTTTATCCTTATATGCCTATGTCCACTTCTATAATTTGCTAACTGATCTTCTTCTACCCATTTTGACATATTTAGAAAAAAACCTTTTTTTGAAATACTGTTTTCAAGCTCTTTTCTTTTTATCTGAATAACAACTTCATTTTCGTACTCAAAAGATTTTATATATCCTAAAACTACCTCAAAACTTGATTCTGAAGTTGCATATTTTGCATAACTCTCTGTTATACTTTTAAGAGTATCTATAAATTTTTTAGACAGCGAAAAACCTTTACTAACATCTAAAATTGTTTCCTGTAATTCTTCTAATTTAACTTTTTTACTTAATAACTTTGAAATTTCATCATCATCATTTTCCAACGTTTTAATATAAAAATCTTTCCAACTATCTTCTTTTCCTGTGTAATCTTTTTTTAGGTCTAAATGTCTATCTTTATCATGCGGATGTGCAGATAAGACCTCTAAATGAGAAGCTAGAATATAATTACCTTCAAATACTGCTTGATTCCCTCCTTCAGTATACAGTGGCAAGTAACATTTATAATAATCATTTGACAAAAAAGTTCCAAAGTCTCCTCTTATGTTTGAAATTACTTTTCGTAACTCTTTTCTTTCCTTAACAGCTAAAATTTTTAATAACTTGTCTTTATCTGTAGTTTCAGCATACTCTTCTTTCATTTTCTCATCATTATAGATAAGTTGATAGGTGGTTAATGCTGTTGAAAAGAGTCCACTTACTTGTTCTTCGTAATCAGAAAAAGTGCTAGATCTATTTTCTCCTTTTTCTATTCTAGTAAAAATGTCTTCTTTACTTTGTCCTGTTTGTATAGATTCAATAATCGCTTCATGTTTCTGATGTTTTGTAACAAGTACACTTCCAATATCATTAGCACAACCAATAGGGTCATTTAATGTAACAAACATATCTTCATAAAAGTCATTATTTCCTTCATCTGTTTGTTCTTTTTCATCAACATGAATTTCTCTTAAATCATCTCTAAACTCTCCACCTTGAAGATGATTTTTAAACGAAACTACTTTTACATCTTTATACGAAACTACTTCGTCTGACTCGGGGTTACATCCTACTTCAATGCCTACACAATTAATAGTTTGCATAAACTTTTGCTTCTTTTCATCACTACCGTTAACTTCATTAAAAAAAGCCTTGCTCCACTGAACTGGTGAATAAGCTATGTAATATTCTCCTGGAGTATTTATAGTAATAAAGGATCTAGCATTACCTGTAGCTTTTCTTATATCTCCATTATTATCTTTAGTCCAGACAATACCCTTTAATTTTCCTGATTCGTTTACTTGATACTCTTTATATTTATTATTATCACTCTTATTAATAATATAAATATATCCTAGTCTTAAAAATGTACGAGCTAAGTAAAAGTTTTCAATTTCTGGTATTTTATTATTAGCTACTTTTACCTCATCAACACTATACTTTTTCTTTCCTTCCAATATACCATCTATATCTATAGCAGTATCTTCGGTAGATTTTTTTTCAAAAAAACCATACCTAAAAAGGTGAAGTTTGATTCCTTTTTTCAAAGCTTCTTTTTTGGGACTTGCTACTGGTTCTGTAACTCCACCTCCTGTACATTCAAAAAAATATTCTGCAATTACTTCTTGATATTCCTTTTCTTGATATTCTACTAATAAATCGTCAGCCATTTTTTGTTTCTTTAATTTTTAGAAGATTCTTTTTCCTTTTCTGTAGCATCTTCAACCTCCCAAGTAACTTCTACTTTTTTATCTTGTACTGTTCCTGTTAATTCTACCACTTCTTCTTCATTTGTGGTTGTACTACCATTTTCATTGGTAGTTTCAACAGGTTTTTTCACCTTAAAAGTAATACTTTCACCGTCAGGTATATTGTACACATAAGCTCGTAGTGTTACTTCTTTTAATACTTTTGATTTACGTATTATATTCTTTTCTTTTAGCCATTGCAAGTTATAAATTCGTGGTTCTCCTTGCTCTTCTTCTTTTAACTTTTCTTGATTTTCTTCCGCTTCTTTTATTTTACTATTATGGGCTAATCTATCTACAATGCTAATTTTAGGAAACGGTATCTTGTTTACAGGCATATTAACTGAAGGAACTGGTGCAGCACTACCTACTATAATATTAGCTTCTCCTGCTGTTATTGTTCCTCCATGAGCTGTCAAGTCTCCCAAACATGCTACGGGTTTTCCGTTAATTAAAATATTAGGAAATCCTTGCGCTATGGTATCTGGTGGGCCTACACAGGTACATATACTACCTATAGTGGCCACAGGTTTTCCGTTGGCTAATACATTTGCTTCTCCTTGTGCAATAGGACCGCCCACATGAGGTACGGTTCCACTACACATAGGGCATACGTGCATGCTTCCTACTGTTGCAACTGGTCCTGGCATAATTATTATGTTTTAAAATTACATTATATCAAACTTACCACTTGCTCCTTGTACAACAGTCATCTGTCCTTGCACTTTGGTTTGTTGTCCTTTTAACTCGGCTGCTGCTTGCCCCTCAATTGTAGTATTTTGTCCTTTTATATCAGTATTACTACTTGCTTCTATAGTTATATTCGCACTACTTGTAATACTGGTATCTTTGTCAGCTTGTGCGTTAATTGCTCCTTTTGACAAAATTGAAGTATCTTTTTCTGATGCTGTTTTAATCTCTCCTTTTGCTTGTAGCTCAATGTTCTCTTCTGCAATTATTTTTACATTTTTTGCAGAAAACTCCATAGTTTCAGCAGACTGAACAAACAATGATTTTTCTTTAGTATCAAAGGTTATGATACTTCCATCTTTATCTTTTATAGTTATTTTCTCTTTATCTTTTGTGTCATCTAACTCAATAGTGTGTCCACCACGTGTAATAATACTCTTTCGTACATTTTCTTCATCTCCTCCTGCTCCATTTTTACCTGTAAACATGCTTCCCATTACAAAAGGACGGTTAGGATCGTTATGCTCAAAACCTACCATTACTTGGTCTCCTACTTCTGGTATGAAAACAAAACCTCTATTAGTTTTAGTAAGATCACTGCTTCCTGCATCAGGAGTCATTACACGAATAAAGTCTGTTTTTGCTCCAATAGCTTCTTGCCAGTAAAACTGGACTTGTACGCGTCCTTTACTTTCTGGGTCGTTATTACTTACCACCGTTGCTACTTGATTGTTAGCTACTGCTAGTGCTATGTTTTCGTTTAATGGTAAACTTTTTGTGTTTGCAGGGATAGCTTCAAAAGTATTAGAATATGCTCCTCCTACATCTGCAAAGTGGCTTATTTGAGTTATAATATATTCTCCATACTGTTTTACAGTATATTTTCCTTCGTCATACTTTGCTGCACTTACTTTTATTACGCTTCCTAAACTTAATCCTTTCGCTCCTCCACTTGCCTTAAGTACATTACCTCCTGCACTTAAACCTTGTAAACGTTTTTGTAAATACTCATCTAATGATGATTTGTCTTGTAAAAACACATCGCTTACTCCAAAGTCTTTTACTTCTTTATAAACTTGTTCTGATGCTTTAAGTGCTGTATTTGCTAAATCGTTTAGCCCTTCATTAGTTGCTTTTAAATCGCCTTCAAAGAATTGATCGTTTAACGAATCGTAACTGTAGGTTGCTAAAGTAGGATTGTACGTTTTCGTTTTTATTTGTAGTTCTTTTAAATCTTTACTGTATTCTAGCTCTATTGGCTTTTGACCTTCAGATTCGGGTTTTCCAAAAACAACATCTACTCCATCAAAATAAAACCATTCGTTATATTGATATGCTAATCTTTGCAGGTATTTGTAGTCACTCTCTGCGTATTGACATTGGTAAGGAATTACTGTAGTATATGCTGGATTAATCTTGTTTTTTATGGCGGTAGTATCCATGATCTCTGAAACAATACTTCCTAAGTCTTTTTCTAACCAAGATTTCTGTTGTTTTCCATTTTCTAGTAAAACTGTTTGAGACAATCCTTTTAGTATTAACTCGCCATGTAATCCTATTTCATTATGGCGCATTGATACGTCTAACACAACTCCTATAAAGGCTTTACCTGAGACATTCGTGGTAAGCTGTTTTCCTAACCATTCTTTTGATTTTTCTAAGGTGTAGCTTCCTGCTTCTTCTACAGTTTCTATATCTACCACTACTTCAAAAGTATGGTGCTGGTATAAGAATTGGTTTATTGTAATTGTTTTATAACTCTTTACAAAGTTACCATCTATGGTAATTTGTTTATCTAATGCTTCTTCTTTTATCTTATGCATGGGGTGTTTTTTCTTTGTTATAGTTAAAACTATCAACGCTTTTTTTGAAACAAAAAAAGACCTTCTTTCTTTTAAAAAAGAGAAGGTCTTTAGTAATAAATTATATAAAACTAAAAGTTATTTAGTCCTTCTCATTAAGCTACTGGCCAACGGTTATCTAAGTTAGCGTTACCAATAAGTAATTCTTCAGCTGAGAAAGTAACTGTTAATTTCATTGGAACTTCGTTGTTTACATCTAAATCTTCTTTGAAGTAAACGATGTAAGCGTTTTTAAATTCCACTTCTTTCATTTTTGAATCTTCATCTGTTTTCTTAAAAACAATTTTTCCGTCTACAGCTTTAAATTGGCTGTTTACCATTGCCTCAATTACAGAGGTATCTGATGTTGATTCGATAGTTAAAGTAACTCTTCCTCCATTTACACTTGAAGATGGTTTACCTTTTGTATCTGTGTTTCTGTTTAAGCTGTACTCAGCTTGTAATACGTCGAATTCTTTTCCTCCGAATTCGAAACTTGCTCTAAATGATCCCATAGTTTCTTTTTTTGGGTTAACTAATTAATTTAAAAATACTTTTTAGAGTTTTCTCAATAAAAAAAGAGAAAGCTTTAAACAATATAAAACCTTCTCTTTTTTTATTTCTTGGCGCCATTCTATAAAGAAGAAAGAAGATAACAAATATTGCCTTATCTGATGTAAATATATGTTATAGTTTTCTTACTTCCAAATTTTTATGTAAATAAATTGTTATCTTCTTTTTCAAAAAAACAACAGTCTTTCGTAAACAAAGACTAGTACTGGTTAAGTTGACTTTTACCTTCTTTTTATTAAGTCTTTGAAAAATGTTTTATTTTGAATCCCATATTTTCATATAAAGTAATGAGTTCATCTTTATCATTATAGTCTTTAATATCTTTTACTTTCCAACTAACTTTTTCTTTTGTATTCTCATCAATAAGACTAAATAAATACATCATTGCAATTTCTTCGAAGCCTTTGTCTTTTCCATTTCTATCTTGTAAAAAAACTTCTTTACTTCTAATTTTGTCCCACATTTTTACCCATAGTCCAGATTCTTTTACTAAAGGTGTGTTCATAGTATCGATGTCAAAAACTTCTATTTCATTTTCTTTAGAGTTTATAGTTACCAACACGGAAATACCTTTATTGGTTGTTTCTATTACACATTTTATTCCTTCACCTACTCGTTCGTCCAGTAAATACTTAACTTTTTTTAAACGGTTTCTTTCAAGTTCTATTCCTTGCTCTTTCTTTTTTAATTCTTTTATTTTTTTTCTAAATATCAGTTTAAAAATCATATATATAAATTTAATTAAAAACTGCTACTAACACGTTTATAGTTATAAGAAGAAAGAATTGTATTATACTTTTAAATTGGCTGCTACCATACTATAATTTTATAGTAGCTCTTTTTCTTCTTCAAAATATAAGAATGTTAGATTTATTCTTTTTTAGCAGTTACACAAAAGTAGTAAGTTTTTTATATTGACTGACAGTTATTACTAATAATATACTTGTTTAAAATTAAAGAGCGTTAAGGCTTCGCAACTAATTATAATAGTTCACTTCAGCAGTAGCTAATCTTGTAATATTATTACCTTAGATTTTTTAGATAACCAGAAGTGATTTTTATTCCATTGTAGGCTTCCCAAAAAATGTAGGCTTCCCCTTTTTAGGACACCTCTAATTTCGATAAATAATTATTATTTAGGTCAGATTTGATGAAGAATTTA